>JACEFY010000084.1 GCA_016807485.1 Stenotrophomonas maltophilia
GCGCTCGACGACCACCGTCGCGGCGGGCGCCAGGTGGGGGCGGAGCAGGCTGAGCGTCGCCGCGAGCTCGCTGTCACCGAGGTCGTACGGCGGGTCGACGAAGACCAGATCGAACGCGACCGAGGTGCCGCGCAGAAACGCATCGGCGCCGGTCCGGTGCACGCGGATCCGGGCGCCTGGCACGGCCCGACCGACGGCGCGCGCGTTGCGTTCGGCGACGCCGGCGGCCCGCACCGACTTCTCCACGAGGTCCGCGCTGGTCGCTCCGCGGCTGATCGCCTCGAGTGCGAGGGCACCCGAGCCGGCGTAGAGATCCAGGACGGCGGCGTCGTGCAGGAGACCCGACGACTCCAGCGACCCGAAGAGCGATTCGCGCACGCGGTCGCTCGTCGGGCGCGTGCCCGCATCCGGCACGGTGAGGGAGAGCGAGCCCGCCCGTCCCGCGATGATCCTCGTCACGGCTGCACCGTCGACTCGCCCGCGGTCTCGTCGCGCAGTCGGGGCTCGGTGCGCAGATGGGGGCGAAGGCCGGCCTTGTCGGCGTAGAACGCACGGATGCGGTCCATGTCGGCGCGGACATCGCCGGTCAGCTCGATCGTCGGGCCGAGTCCGCTCGTCATCGTCGTGCGGTCGACGTAGCCGAGCGTGACCGGCATCCCCGTCTCGCGGGCGATGCGGTAGAACCCGCTCTTCCAGTGCGTGTTTCCGCCGCGTGTGCCGTCGGGTGTGACGACGAGGCCGAAGACCTCGCCGGCGTGCACGCGCGCGACGACCTCGGCGACGACGCGGGCGGCGTCTGCCCGGTCGACGGCGATGCCGCCGAGGCCCCGCATGAGCGGACCGCGCCAGCCGGCGAAGAGACTCTCCTTGCCGAGCCAGCGGATGGGGATGCCCAGCCGCCATGAGATCGCGAGCATGAGGACGAAATCCCAGTTCGACGTGTGCGGGGCGCCGAGGAGGATCGTCGGGCGCGTCGGGGCGGGTTCGGTGCGCAGCCGCCAGCGGCTGAGCGCCCAGTAGGCGCGGGCGAGGGTGCGGCGGATCACCCTGTCACCCTACGTCCCTAGACTCATCCCATGCCCTCCGTGACGCTCGAGACACGCCTCGAGGGTGTCGTGGGCGGGAAGACCGCGACGGCGCTCTCCCGCGCGTTCGGCATGTCGACGGTCGGTGATCTCATCGACCATTACCCCCGCCGCTATGCGCGGCGGGGCGAGCTCACGCCGATCGCGTCGCTGCCGATCGGGGAGCAGGTGACGATCGTCGCCGAGGTGCGCAGCGTCGCGACCCGGCCGATGCGCCAGCGCAAGGGATCGCTCCTGGAGGTCGTCATCAGCGACGGCGCCGGAGTGCTGAGCCTCACCTTCTTCAACCAGCCCTGGCGACAGAACGAGCTGGTGGTGGGCCGACAGGGCATCTTCTCGGGCAAGGTCGGTGCGTTCAAGGGCCAACTGCAGTTCGCGCACCCGGATTATCGGCTCTTCGACGACGAGGATGCCGCCCGCCTCACCGCGGTCGCGCACCAGAACGAGCCGATCCCGATCTATCCGGCCACGAGCACGGTGACCAGCTGGCAGATCGCGCAGACCATGAAGCTCGTCCTCGAGATGCTGGAGGAGGTTCCCGATCCGCTCCCGGAGGAGTTCCGCCGCGCCCAGGGGCTCCTCGACGCGCGCACCGCGATCGACCGCATCCACCGCCCGGACTTCCCCGAGCAGATCGAGCCGGCCCGCGAGACGCTGCGCATGCACGAAGCCTTCGTGCTGCAGGCCGCGCTGTTGCAGCAGCGGCAGTTCGTCCGCGCGATGGCGGCGACCTCCCGGCCGGCGGGCGATCTGCTCCGCCGCTTCGACGGCGCACTCCCGTTCGCCCTCACCGCCGATCAGGTGGTCGTCGGGGAGCGCATCGCGGCCGACCTCGAGGGCGCGTGGCCGATGAACCGCCTCGTTCAGGGAGAAGTGGGGTCCGGCAAGACGCTCGTGGCGCTCCGCGCGATGCTGCAGGTCGCGCAGTCGGGCGGTCAGAGCGCGCTCATCGCGCCGACGGAGGTGCTCGCCGGGCAGCACCTGCGGTCGATCGCGCGGATGCTCGGCCCCGACGTGGCGCCCGAGCTCATGCCGACGCTGCTCACCGGTCAGATGCCCGCAGCCGAACGACGGAAGGCGGCCCTGCGCGCGGCGGCCGGTCAGGCGCGCATCGTCGTGGGCACGCATGCCCTTCTGAGCGAGTCGACCACCTTCGCCGACCTCGGCCTCGTCGTCGTCGATGAGCAGCACCGGTTCGGGGTCGAGCAGCGCGAGAGCCTGCGCGCCAAAGGCACGGCGCCGCACGTGCTCGTGCTGACGGCGACCCCCATCCCGCGGACGGTCGCGATGACGGTCTTCGGAGATCTGGATGTCTCCACCATCCGCACGCTTCCCGGTGGCCGAGCCGGCATCGCGAGCCACGTCGCGCCGCTCGCCGAGAAGCCGGCGTGGTTCGGGCGGGTGTGGGATCGGGTGGCCGAAGAAGTGGCCGCCGGGCATCAGGCCTTCATCGTGTGCGCGGCGATCGACGCGGAGGCGACGACCGCCAAGGCGCGTGCGGAGGCGGGGGCCGATGCGCCGCCCCTCGACGGCGAGCAGGAGCGCACGAGGTGGGGGGTCGTGCAGGTGCGCGCACTCCTGGCCGACCACCCGGCCTTCCGCGACATCCGTGTGGAGATCCTCCACGGCAAGATGCCGGGCGACCAGAAGGATGCCGTCATGCAGGCGTTCGCGCGCGGCGAGATCGACGTCCTCGTCGCCACGACGGTGGTGGAGGTCGGCGTCGACGTCGCGAACGCGTCGGCCATGGTCATCCTCGAGGCCGACCGTTTCGGCGTGTCACAGCTCCATCAGCTCCGCGGGCGCGTCGGCCGCGGCGCCATCCCCGGCATCTGCCTCCTCGTCACCGAGGCGCCCGCCGGCACGCCGGCGCGCAGCCGGGTGGACGCCGTCGCCGCGACCACCGACGGGTTCGCGCTGGCGGAAGTCGATCTTGAGCTGCGCGGCGAGGGCGACGTGCTCGGCGACGCGCAGTCCGGCGCCCGGTCGTCGCTGCGTCTCCTGCGTGTCGTGACCGATGCCGACCTCATCGCGCTCGCCCGTGCCGCCGCCGAGCAGGTGCTCGACGACGATCCCGCCCTTCTGCGTCATCCGGGACTGGCGGCCGCCATCAGCCGCCGGGTCGGTCAGCAGGAGCGGGCGGCGCTCGCCAAAAACTAGGAAGGCTGCCATGCGCAACCGCATCGCCGTGGTTCCCGGTTCGTTCGACCCGCCGACACTCGGGCATCTCGATGTGATCCGCCGCGCAGCGGCGCTCTACGACGAACTCCACGTGCTCGTGGTGCACAACCCCGGCAAAGAGGCGATGCTCCCCATCGCACAGCGGCTCACCCTCCTCGAGCAGTCGATCGCGGAGGAGGGCATCGAAGGCAATGTCATCGTCGCGTCCTGGAGCATGGGCCTTCTCGTCGACTACGCCGAGGACGTGGGCGCCGGCATCCTGGTCAAAGGCATCCGCTCGCAGGTGGACGTCGCCTACGAGACGCCGATGGCGATCGTGAACCGCCACCTGGCGCACATCGAGACGGTGTTCCTGCTGCCGGACCCCGCGCACGCGCTCGTATCGAGTTCGCTCGTCCGGCAGGTCGCCGGACTCGGTGGTGACGTATCACCGTTCGTCCCCGCCCCGGTCGCCCGCTTCCTCGATACCGGCACGCCGCGCTGACCGGCGCCGCGTTGCCCGGCCTCCGTGCAGATGGCGGCCGGTAGCATGGCGTGGTGGTCAAGAGAAGGCATGTGAACGGTCCGTTCCTCTATCCGGTGCGCGACATCGTCGGTCACCCCGGCGAGATGCGCGAGTTCGACAGCACCGTCGACGCTCCGGAGAAGTGGGGCGAGGGCCTCGTGGCCGTGCCCCAGGGCGAACCCATCGATCTGTCGGTGCGCCTGGAGGCCGTGCACGAGGGAATCCTGGTGACAGCGGAGATCGAAACCGCCTACGCGGGCGTCTGCAGCCGGTGCCTCGTCGACATCGTCCAGCCCCTCGAAGTCGAGTTTCAGGAACTCTTCGGGTATCCTGGGGAGGAAGGGACTGACTTCGACGTTCAAGACGACCACGTGGATCTTGAAAGTCTGGTCAGGGATTCGATCGTCCTGTCTCTTCCGTTCCAGCCGGTGTGTCAGCCGGACTGCCCCGGCCTTGATCCGGTCACGGGCGAGAAGCTGACCGAAACCGCCGTGCCGGAGATTCCGATCGACGAGCGCTGGAACGCGCTGGCCGCGCTGAAGGCCACCACCCCACCAGACCAGGACGACGAGGCTCCGCGCCCCGCCGCCGCCGATACAGAGAAGAGCTAGCCATGGCAGGTAACCCCCCGAAGCGGAAAGTCTCCCGCTCCAACACCCGTTCGCGCCGCGCGCAGTGGAAGGCCGAGCCCATCGCGCTCGTCAAGACCGTCGAGAACGGCAAGGTCGTCTACAGCCGTCCCCACCAGGCCAAGGTCGTCACCGACTCGCAGGGCACCGAGCTGTTCCTGGAGTACAAGGGCCGCAAGGTCGCCGACGTCTGATCATCGCGGCCCAGCCGTGACGGACACGTCCACCGAGCACACGCTGCTCACCGACAAGCTCGGGGTCGATATCGACCCCGAGCTTCTGTCGCTCGCCCTGACGCATCGGTCCTTCGCCTACGAGAACGGCGGGATCGCGCACAACGAACGTCTGGAGTTCCTCGGCGATTCGATCCTCGGTCAGGCGGTCACCGTGCATCTGTTCACGATGCATCCCGACCTCGACGAGGGGTCGCTCGCCAAGCGGCGGGCGAGCGTGGTCTCGACGGTGGCGCTGGCCGAGGTGGCGCGCGGGATCGGCCTCGGCTCGCACGTGCGCCTCGGGCGCGGTGAAGACCAGACCGGCGGTCGTGACAAGGACTCCATCCTCGCCGACACCATGGAGGCCGTCATCGGTGCGGCCTTCCTCTCGGCGGGTCCCGAGGAGTCCGGCGCGCTCGTGCTGCGGCTCGTGACGCCGCTCATGGCCGACCCGGAGCGGTACGGTGCGGCGATGGATCCCAAGACGAGCCTGCAGGAGCGCGCCGCGCGGCTCGGGATGTCGCCACCGCTCTACGCGGTCACCGCGGAGGGACCCGACCACCACCGCGTCTTCACGGCGACGGTCACCGTCGGCGACGTCGAGCGGTCCGGTGTGGGCTCGAGCAAGAAGCAGGCCGAGATGGCCGCCGCCCTCGCCGTCTGGCACGCGCTCAGCGACCGTGCCTGAGCTTCCCGAGGTCGAGGTCGTCCGTGCCGGTCTCGCCCCCGCCGTCGGCGGTGCCGTCATCGCCGGCGTCACGGTGCTCGACGAGCGCGCGCTCACCCGGCACACCGGTGGCGCGGCACATTTCGAAGCGGCGGTGACGGGCCGGGTCGTCGTGGGCGCCGCCCGCCGCGGGAAGTTCCTCTGGCTGCCGATGGAGCGCAGCGCCGACGCGATGCTCGTGCACCTCGGCATGAGCGGGCAGATGCTGCTGCGCGCCCCCGGCGCCCCGGCCGAGCGGCACGAGCGCATCCGATTCGACATCGCCCATCCCGCGCACGGCGAGGTCGCGGTGGTCTTCGCGGACCAGCGCACCTTCGGCTCGCTCGCCCTCGACGAGCTCGTGCCCACGACCGACGGCGCGCCGGCGGGATGGGGAACGGATGCCTCGGCGCTTCCCCGTCAGGTCGCCCACATCGCGCGTGACCCGCTCGACCCCGCCTTCGATGATCCGGGCTTCGCCGCGGCCCTGGCCCGCAAGCGCTCCGCCGTCAAACGAGTGCTCCTGGATCAGACGACGATCAGCGGGATCGGCAACATCTACGCCGACGAGGCGCTGTGGGCCGCTCGTATCCACCCCGAACAGTCCGCGGCGTCGCTGCCGATCGGGGCCGCCGCGAATCTGCTGGCCGAGATCCGGACGGTGCTGGAGAAGGCGCTCGCGGAGGGCGGCACGAGCTTCGACGCGCAGTACGTCAACGTCAACGGCCAGGCCGGCTACTTCGCCCACTCGCTGAACGCCTACGGGAGGCAGGGGAAGCCCTGCCCCCGGTGCGGAACGCCGATCGTGCGGGAGCGATTCATGAATCGCGGCTCCCACTTCTGCCCGCGGTGTCAGCGGCTGAGCTGACAGGGCGGCTCAGAGACGCTTCTCCCACGCGCCGCACACCGTCAGCGGGGTGAAGCCGATCGCCTCGTTGACCTCGAGCATCGGTCGGTTCTCCTCCGCATTGAAGGTGGAGATGAACGGTGACTCGGGCACGAGCTCGCGCCAGCGCAGGATGTTGGCGCACTTGACGATCGTGCCGAGGCGGTGGCCGCGGTGCTCACGGACGACGAGGGTGCCCCACTGCGCGGTGGGCCGCGTGCGGTCGGCGCCGATGCCGAGGTCGTTGTAGGCGACCATCTGCCCGGTGGGCGTGTGCACGATGCCCGCGGTCGACACCATGAGTCCGGCCGCGGCGATGCGTGCATCGCGCACGGCGACGCGCTCGGCATCCCACGTCTCCTCGGTGATCGTCATGCCGCCCATCGGCACGTCGGTCGACATGCGGGATAGCACGAAGGCGAGGCTGTCGCGCAGGTGCGCGGGAGTCGGCGGCGAGAACATGACGAGCTCGTAGTCCGGCCCGGCGGCGGCCAGAGCGTCGTCGAGCATGGTGCGGACGTTCTCGAGCGGTCCGCGCAGGTCGAGGGCGCTGTTGCGTTCGACCTGGGCGAGCGTGAAGCCGGCGTCGAGGTAGGTGCGCGCGACGGCGTCGAGCGGCACGGATCCGAACCCGCTCGGGGAGGGATGCGGGGTGTGATCGCCGCCGATGCGATGCACCGTGTAGGTCTGCAGGGCCACGCGGTCGAGCGCGCGGGCCTCGTGTTCGACGCGCTCCAGGAGCGCGGCCTCCACGTCTCCTCCGCGTGCCTCCGGCAGCACAGCCAGTTCGAACTCGACCTCGGTCGCGCCGTCCTCGCGGGGTGCGATCAGCTGAACGGCGCCGACGGCCTGTTCGCCCCGATCGAATGCGAGGAAGCCGCGATGGATGCGGTAGGTCTGGTCCTGCCACGCGGGAAGATCCTCCGACGGCTCCACGCGGAGGTGATCGAGCCCCGTGTCGTGGCGGGCGGCGGCGTTGCAGATCTCGATCATGCTGATGAACGGCTCCGCGGACGCGCCCTGCACGTCGTCGGGCACGGTGACCGGGGTGACGGTGACGCTCATGCCAGGACCTTCTTCCACGCGCCCTCATACGCGACGGGCGCGAAGCCGATCGCCTCATTGACGTCGAGCATGGGACGGTTCTCCTCGGCGTTATAGGTGATGACCCGCGTCGAACGCGGTGCGATGGCGGGCCACGCGCGCAGACCCGCGCACTTGACGAGCATGCCCAGGCGGTGGCCGCGATGCTCTTTCAGCACGAGCGTGTCCTCCTGAGAGGTCGCACCCTCCGGGTCCGACTGGATGGTCAGCTCGTTGAAGGCGACGAGGCGCCCGGAGGCGATGTGCTGCGCGGCGGTGACGAGTGCCCGCCCGCCGTCGCCGCGCACGAGCATCGCATCGTGACGGGCGACGCGTTCGGCATCCCAGGGCTCTTCGTCCCACTCGAGGTCGGCCGCCGGGGCATCGGTGTTCATCCGCGACTTCAGCCAGGCGTAGTCGTCGGCGTACTCGGGCGGCGTGGGAACCTCCCACTGGACGATGCGGTAGCCCTCAGCCGCGGCCTGCGCCTGGGCGTAGAGCTCTTCGACGCGCGGGATCCCGGTCGTCAGATCGAACTCGCTGCGGCGCTCCACCTGTGCGAGCGTGTAGCCGTTGCGCAGTCCGAAGCGGGCGGCGTGGTCGCGCGGGATCGAACCGAGTCCGGCGGGGGAGTGCAGTCGCTCGCCGTCCTCTTCGGCGTGCTGCGCCCACGCCTGGAGCACGGTGCGGCCGTGTCGCCGCGCGGTCGGCTCGATGAGCTCTTCGTGGGCGCGCGTGCCGATGCCGGCGCCGTGGTGTGCGGCCAGGATGTCGAGGAACCAGAACGCGGTGCGCGACCCCTCGATCTGCGGGATGTCGACACCGACCCGCCCGATGACCTCCCCACCCCG
>JACEFY010000085.1 GCA_016807485.1 Stenotrophomonas maltophilia
CTGCTTGCCGTCGAGGTGCCCGCAGCGCTTCGGGTTCACCTGGTCCTCGATGTGGGTGCCCGCGAGGCCCGCATCCTCGAGGGTCTGGATCGTGCGCGCGACGTTCATCGGCTCGCCGAAGCCCGTGTCGGCGTCGATGATCGCGGGGAGCTCGGTCATGCGGGCGATCTGCTGGCCGCGACCGGCGACCTCGGTCAGCGTCGTCAGCCCGATGTCGGGCAGTCCGAGGTCGGCCGACAGCACGGCGCCCGAGATGTAGACGCCGTCGAAGCCCTTCTGCTCGATGAGGCGCGCGCTCAGGGGGTTGAACGCCCCGGGGAAGCACAGCGTCTCCCCCGCCGCAAGCCGTTCCCGCAGGATCCGCCGCTTCTCGGCGGCGGGCGTCTGTGCGTACAGCATCAGTGCACGTCCTCTCGGCGTTCACAACTCAGGCAGACTGCCGCCAGAGTCCGTCTGCGCAGGGGGCTGCGGCCGGTTCGGCCTGAGTTACGCGCAGCGACGACCATCAGAACAGGCCCTTCGGACTCGGCACGGATGCCAGGACGCCCGGCTTCGCGACGATGGTGAGCTCCTGCACCTCGGCGGACGTGAGCTCGGGCAGGCGCTCGGCGAGCGCGAGGAACCGCTCGATCTCGGTCGGCCCGAGGACGGGCTCCGCCAGCAAGCGGAACTTCGCGATGTAGTCGGGTCGGGTGAACGGGCGCGCGCCGAGCGGGTGGGCGTCGGCGACGGCGATCTCATCGACGAAGGTGGACCCGTCGTTGAGGGTGATCTCGATCCGGCCGCCGAACGCCTTCTCGTCGGGATCCTCGGAGTGGTAGCGACGCGTCCACTCCGGATCCTCGGCGGTGGTCACCTTTTTCCAGAGCGCGACGGTGTCTGCACGCTCCGCGCGCGCGGGCGCATAGGAGTCGACGTGGTGCCAACCGCCGTCCTGCAGGGCGACGGTGAAGATGTACGGGATGGAGTGATCGAGCGTTTCCCGGGATGCCGCCGGATCGTACTTCTGCGGGTCGTTCGCCCCCGAGCCGATGACGTAGTGCGTGTGGTGCGAGGTGTGCAGCACGACCGAGGCGATGTCGGACGGGTCGAAGGCCGCCTCGCGGTGGAGCTTGCGAGCCAGGTCGATCCACGCCTGGGCCTGATACTCGGCCGAGTGCTCCTTCGTGTAGGAGTCGAGGATGGCGCGCTTCGCCTCACCCGGTGCCGGAAGCGGCACGTCGTAGGAGGCATCCTTGCCGTCGAGCATCCAGGCGATGACGCCGTCCTCGCCTTCGTAGATCGGGCTCGGCGACGTCTGGCCGCGCATGGCGCGATCGACGGCCTCGACCGCCATCTTCCCCGCGAACGCGGGCGCGTGCGCCTTCCAGGTGGAGATCTCCCCCTTGCGCGACTGGCGCGTCGCGGTGGTCGTGTGGAGTCCCTGCCCGACGGCCTGGTAGATCGTCTCGACGTCGAGTCCGAGGAGCGTGCCGATGCCCGCCGCGGCGGACGGGCCGATGTGGGCGACGTGGTCGATCTTGTGCTTGTGCAGCGAGATCGCGCGGACGAGGTCCATCTGGATCTCGTACCCCGTGGCGAGGCCCCGGACGAGGGCGGCGCCGTCCTTGCCGGCGTGCTGGGCGACCGCGAGGATCGGCGGGATGTTGTCGCCCGGGTGCGAGTACTCCGCGGCGAGGAAGGTGTCGTGGTAGTCGAGCTCGCGCACGGCGACGCCGTTGGCCCATGCCGCCCACTCGGGGCTGGTGAGCGTCTCGGCGGGCTCGCCGAAGACCGTGGCCCCGTGGCCGCCCCGCGAGACGGGGTGGTCGAGCGCCTGCGCGCGGGCCGACGTGACCGGACCGCGGGTGAGGGATGCCGCCGCCACCGCCGCGTTGTCGATGACGCGGTTGATGATCATGTCGACGACGTCGGCGTCGACGGCGACGGGGTCGGCGGCGACCTCGGCGATCTTGTAGGCGAGCTGGTCTTCGTGGGCGAGGTTCTCGTCGCTCCGGTGGACGCGGACGTGGTGCGTGACGGTCATGCGGATGTCCTTTCAGACTCCAGTGATTCCAGGATCGAGGTCAGGGCGTTGTGCAGGTGGACGTGGGTGGCGTGCGCGGCGAGGTCGGCATCGCCGGCGGCGATCGCCGCGGCGATCAGGCGATGTTCGGCGACTGAGGCGGCCAGGCGCACGGGGTTGTCGCGCGCAAGCCGGCGCACACGCACGAGGTGGGTACGCACGGTCCGCAGCGCCGCGGTGAGGTAGTCGTTGCGGATCGCCTCGTCGAGCGCCGCGTCGAAGCGCGCGATGAGGTCGTAGTAGGCGTCCGGGGTGGCGGCGGCATCCATCGCCGCGAACTCGTGCGCGAGCGCGTCGAACACGTCGCGTTCGCCTCGGCCCGCCGCCAGCCGCGCGGAGGTCTCCTCCAGCGCGCGGCGCAGTTCGAACAGCTCGCGGATGTCGCCGGCATCGATGTCGGTGACGACCGTCACCCGCGGCGAGGCCTGTGTGACGAGCCCGTCGGCGGCCAACCGTCGCAGCGCTTCGCGGAGCGGGGTGCGGCTCACACCGAGCCGGGCCGCCTGCTCGACTTCGGCGAGCACAGCGCCGGGAGGGAGGATGCCGTCCTGGATCTCGGTCAGCAGAGCGCGATACGCACGGGAGCCTGCGCTGATCGTTCCCTCGTCGGACATGCGGCCATTGTATACACAAAACCCGCCGAGCTGCGGGTGATCGTCGACAGGGCCGCCGTATGTATACAGATCAGTGCGCAGTGCCCCACGCCGCCACGACCGTCGGAACCGAATCGAGGCTGCGGACGGCGGCATCCCGGTCGACCCGCGCCACCGCGAGCGCCGAGATCACGAGCGACGCGCACACCTCCGACAGGTCGCGGCGCGCGTCGGCGGAGAGGTCCGGCCGCGCCGCCGCGACACCGTCCGCGAGTGCCGCGCGCAGCTCGTCGGTGTACGCCGTGACCAGATCGCGCACGTCGGGCTCGTCGTCGACGACCGGAGCGCATGCCGCATTCAGCAGCAGGCATCCCGATCGGGCGCGCGACGAACCGGACGAGATCGCGTCGCGCATCTCCCGCACGTATCCGGCGAGGGCCGCCGGGCCGGCATCCGGATGCCGCAGGGGGCCGATCCTCGTGCGCACGACATCGTCGAGGTAGCCGGCGACGACCGCTTCGAACAGGCCCTTCTTGCTGCCGAACGCGTGGTAGAGACTCGACCGGCTGAGACCGGTCGCCTCCTCGAGCTGGGCGATGCCCGCCTCGGCGTATCCCCGAGACCAGAAAACGTCCCGGGCGGCGCGCACGACGACGTCGCGGTCGAAGGCGATGGTGCGGCCCATGGTGTGTCCTTCCGGTCATCGGTAGTATATTGTACTGATCGTTACAAAATGACATCACGGAGGAATCATGCGCGCAGTCACCCACCCGGTCTTCGGTGAGCCCACGGAGGTCCTCGAGACGTCCCAGGTCGCCACGCCCGAACCCGGCGCGGGCGAAGTCCGCGTGCGTCTGCTCGCCTCCCCGATCCACAATCACGATCTGTGGACGATTCGCGGCACCTACGGATTCAAGCCGGAGCTGCCCGCCCGCGCAGGCACCGAAGCGGTCGGCGTGGTCGAGGCGATCGGCGGCGGCGTCGAGCACCTGAGCGTCGGGCAGCGCGTCGCCACCGGGGGCACGTTCGGCGTCTGGGCCGAGCAGTTCATCGCCCGCGCGGCGGGGCTCATCCCGGTGCCCGAGGGTCTTCCCGACGAGCAGGCCGCGCAGCTCGTGTCGATGCCGTTCAGCGCCATCAGCCTGATCGACTTCCTCGACCTCGAGCCCGGCCAATGGATCGTCCAGAATGCGGCCAACGGCGCCGTCGGCCGGATGGTGGCCCAAATCGGCCGCGCGCGCGGCATCAACGTGGTCGGGCTCGTCCGGCGCACCGCCGCCGTGGCCGAACTCGCCGCGCAGGGCATCGACCGCATCGTCGCCGTCGACACCGACGATTGGCGCGAGCGCGTCGCCGAAATCACCGGGGGCGCTCCCATCGCCGCCGGCGTCGACTCGGTCGGCGGCGAATCGAGCGGTCACGTCCTCTCGCTCGTCGGCGAGGACGGCACGCTCGTGGTCTTCGGTGCGATGGACGCGCCCGTCATGCAGCTCGCCTCGGGCGATGTGATCTTCCGCCAGGTCACCGTGAAGGGCTTCTGGGGCAGCAAGGTCTCGACGAGCATGGATGCCGGCAAGCGCGGCGAGCTGTTCGGCGAACTCTCCACGCACCTCGCGTCGGGCGTGCTCACCCTGCCGGTGTCGGAGACCTTCCCGCTCGATCGCGCCCGCGAGGCCGCTCGCGCCAGCCTCACCGCCGGCCGCGTCGGCAAGGTGCTGCTCCGGCCGTGACGTCTCCGGCGCGCGGGTAGCGTGGAGGGGTGACCGAGAAGACCTACACCGTGGCCACCGACGGCGCCTGCAAGGGGAATCCGGGCCCGACGGGCTGGGCGTGGGTCGGCGAAGACGGGCAGTGGGCCGCCGGGGCGATCCCGCTCGGCACCAACAACGTCGGCGAGCTCATGGGCATGCTGAAGGCGATCGAAGACCACGCCGACATCGAGCACCTGATCGTCCAGGCCGACTCGAAGTACGCGATCGACACGTACGCGTCGTGGATGGATGCCCACAGGCGGCGCGGGTGGAAGACCTCCACGGGCGCCCCGACGAAGAACCGCGATCTCCTCGAGCAGCTGATGGCCGCTCGCGACGCGCGGCGCGCGGCGGGCCTTCCCGATGTGGTGCTCGAGCACGTCCGCGGCCACCGCGGGCACGTGCTCAACGAGTGGGCCGACGAGCGCGCCGTCCGCGGCGCCGAGCACGCCGCGAAGGGCACCGCGTCGGCGTGGTCGTCGCTGGGCGGGCGGCACGACCCGCTCGACGTGTCGTCGGCGCCCAAGAAGAAGCGCTGAGCTGAGCCCTCCTACGTCGTTCCCTCGTACAGGCCGATGTGGTTGCCGTCGGGATCGACGATCACCGCCCACCAGCTCGTCTCGGTGATGGGCTCCTTCCCCATCGCGACGGATCCGCCGGAGGCCTCGACCTTCGCGAGGGTCTCGTCGATCGAGTCGACCTCGACGTACGAGCGAGGCTGAGTGAACCCGTCGCTGCGCGGAGCGAGCCCGCCGCCGCTGATCCGGTTCGGCGCCTGCCACATCGGGTAGCCCTCGAAGCCGGGCGGCTCGGCGATACGCCAACCGAAGAGTCCGGAGTAGAACGCCGCGGCCGCGGTCAGATCCGCGACCGGGATGTCGATGTGGGTGATGTCTCCGTGCGCCATGGCAGCTCCCTCGGTCCGGAGCACATTCTTCGCTCGGGCCGTGGTCTTGGCAAGGGGTCCGTCTGCCGCCAGGGTCAGGATGCCGCCAGCAGGGTCGCGAGCGCATCGAGCGCGGGCCGCTGGCCTTTCACGAGTCGCGGCCGCGCCGCGTCGAGCGGCATCCATTCGGCGCGGTCGACCTCCGGAAACGACTGCCGACGGCCGGAGCGGGGCGGCCACTCGAGCTCGAACTCGCCGAAGGTGAATCCGGATGCCGCGAACCCCCCGCCGTCGGCAGCGAAGACCGTCACGCGTTTGCCCGAGGAGTACACGAAGGTGCCCACGTCGGTGTAGTCGCCTGCGGGCGGTTGGATGCCGAGCTCCTCTCGGAACTCGCGCCGGGCGGCATCGAGGGGCGACTCGTGCTCCGGCTCGTATTCCCCTTTGGGAATGGACCACGCGGCGTCATCCTTGCCCGCCCAGTAGGGGCCGCCCATGTGCGCGACGAGCACCTCGACGTCCTCCCCCACGCGGCGGTGGAGGAGGATCCCGGCGCTCGTCGCGCCCACGGCTCAGACCTCCCGGCCGCTCAGGCGGGGCGACTCTTCGGCGAGACGGTGTAGGTCTGCTCGACGTCGGTGACGGCGACCGGCGCGAGGGCGGAGTCGATCGCCGAGAGCACCTCGGCATCCAGCACCACACCCGACGCCTTCACCGAATCCTCCAGCTGCTCGGGGCGCGATGCCCCCACGAGCGCGGCCGCGACGTTGGGGTTCTGCAGCACCCACGCGATCGCGAGCTGCGGCAGGGTCAGCCCCGCCTGCTCGGCGATGGGCTTCAGGCTCTGCACGGCCGTGAGGACGTCGTCCTTCATGAAGCGCGAGATGAAGTTCGCGCCGCTTTTCTCGTCGGTCGCGCGCGAACCGTCCGGCACGGGCTGACCGGGCAGGTACTTGCCGCTCAGCACGCCCTGCGCCATCGGCGACCAGACGATCTGCGAGATGCCGAGCTCTTCCGACGTCGGCACGACCTTGCCCTCGATGACGCGCCACAGGGCGGAGTACTGCGGCTGGTTCGACACGAGCTGGAAGCCCAGCTCCTTCGCGAGAGCGTGCCCGTCGCGCAGCTGCTCGGCGGTCCACTCGCTCACGCCGATGTAGAGCGCCTTACCCTGGCGGACGATGTCGGCGAAGGCCTGCATCGTCTCCTCGAGCGGGGTCTCGTAGTCGTAGCGGTGCGCCTGGTACAGGTCGACGTAGTCCACGTCGAGGCGGCGCAGCGACCCGTGGATGCCGTCCATCAGGTGCTTGCGGGAGAGTCCGGAATCGTTCGGACCCTTGCGGCCGATCGGCCAGTAGACCTTCGTGAAGATCTCGACGTTGGCGCGCTCCTGACCTTTGAGCGCCTTGGCGAGCACGACCTCAGCGGCCGTGTTGGCGTAGGCGTCGGCGGTGTCGAAGCTCGTGATGCCGAGGTCGAGGGCCTTGTGCACGGTCGCGACGGCGGCGTCATCGCCCACCTGGGAGGCATGCGTCACCCAGTTGCCGTAAGTGATCTCCGAGACCTTGAACCCGCTGTTGCCGAGATAGCGATAGTTGACCATGCCCCCACGCTACCGGCGCGGCGGCGCCGTGGGGCCGGGCTCAGTCGACCGGCACCCCGGCGGCGACGGCCTCGTCCTCTTCGGTGGCGACCAGCTGGCCGCACGCGCCGTCGATCTCCTTGCCGCGGGTGTCGCGGAGGGTCGTCGGGATGCCGGCTTCGTTCAGGCGGCGCACGAACTCGTTCTGCACCGGAACCTCGGATGCCGTCCACACCGAGCCCGGCGTCGGGTTGAGCGGAATCGGATTGACGTGCACCCACCCGCGGCCGCGCGCGTTGAGCTTTTCGGCGAGCAGGTCGGCACGCCACGCGTGGTCGTTCATGTCCTTGATGAGCGCGTACTCGATCGAGACGCGACGCCCGGTCTTCTCGAAGTAGCCGCGGGCGGCGTCGAGCGCCTCGTCGACCTTCCACCGCGAGTTGATGGGGATCATCTCGTCGCGCAGCAGATCGTCGGGTGCGTGCAACGACAGCGCGAATGTCACCGGGATGTCCTCGGCGGCGAGCTTGTCGATGGCCGGCACGAGCCCCACCGTCGACACCGTGATGCCGCGCGCGCTCATCCCCAGCCCGTGCTTCTTGTCGACCATCGTCCGCACGGCCTGCATCACGCGGTTGTAGTTGGCGAGGGGCTCCCCCATCCCCATGAAGACGATGTTCGTCACGCGCTCGTCTTCGTGTCCGACGCGGCGCGGGTCGCCGAGCCCGCCGTCGGCGATCAGCCGGTTGGCACGCACGACCTGCTCGACGATCTCGGCGGCCGACATGTTGCGCGTGAGCCCCGCCTGCCCCGTCGCGCAGAACGGGCAGTTCATGCCGCATCCGGCTTGCGACGACACGCACAGCGTGATGCGGCCGGTGTAGCGCATGAGCACCGACTCGACGAGAGCGCCGTCGTGCAGCTTCCAGAGGAACTTGATGGTGTCGCCGCGGTCGGTCTCCAGGCGCCGCACCTCTGTGAGCAGGTGCGGCAGCATGCCGGCGACGAGCTCATCGCGACCGGCCGCGGGCAGATCGGTCATCTGCGCGGCGTCCGACGTGTAGTGCTGGAAGTAGTGCTTCTCGAGCTGCGCGGCGCGGAACCCCGGCATGCCGAGCTCGGTCACCTTCGCGACGCGCGCCTCGGGGGTCAGGTCGGCGAGGTGGACGGGCGGCATGCCCTTCTTCGGGGCCGCGAACTGCAGAAGCGGCTTGCCGTCGGCATCGAGCTTCTGC
>JACEFY010000086.1 GCA_016807485.1 Stenotrophomonas maltophilia
GCCGCCCGCCTGGCGGGGCGCGGGCACCGCCGCGTCGCCCTCCTCGGCGCCCCGAGCCCCGTCATGGACCGGCACACGTCGTATGCCGACCGCCTCAACCGCGGGTTCCTCGCAGCGAGCGAGGCACACGGCCTGGAGGCGGGCGTCAACGCCTGCCCGAGCGGGGTGGAGGCCACCCGGCTCGTCGACGACCTGCTCACCTCCGATCCCGACACGACCGGATTCTTCGTGCACAATGAAGCGGCCCTGCCCCACGTGGCCGCCCACCTGGCGGCGCGCGCCGACGGCGGACCCCGCGAGATCATCGCTCTGGCTCCGCGTGACCTCGCGCTGCCGGTGCCCGGCATCGCCGAGATCATCGACCTGCCCGCGGAGCAGATCGGCCAGGTCGGCGCCCGCGTGCTGCTCGGCGTGCTCGCCGGCACTGCGACGGAGCGCGTGCACCTGCTCGCCCCGCAGGTCGCCGCCGGAGGCGCCTGACCCATGCAGATCAATCCGGACGGCAGAGCCGTCGGGGGCCTGTCGACCTTCCTCGCCTTCATCGCCCTGAACGTGATCTACCTGATCACGTGCCTCCCCGTCGTCACGATCGGAGCCGCGACGAGCGCGCTGTACGAAGTGACCATCCGCTACTCCGACGACGAGAGCGGGCGCCCGGTCGCCGACTTCTTCCCCGCGTGCGCGCGCAACTTCTGGCGGGCGACGCTCCTGTCGCTCATCTTCGTGCCCGCCGCGGTGGTGCTGGTGTTCAGCGGCCTCTTCTGGCTGTCGGCGCCTGAGCCGCTCCTCACGGGCTTCGCGATCGTGGCCTTCCTCGCCGCGGCCTACGCCGTCGCCGCATTCCTCCACGCGATGGCCCTCGTCGCGGTGTTCGCCAACACGTTCCGCGGCACACTGAAGAACGCGCTGCTGCTCCCCGCCGCCGAGCCGGTGCGGACCCTCGGGATCGTCATCATCCCGATCACCGCGGCGAGCCTGATGATCCTCTTCCCGCCGTTCGCGCTCATCGTCCTGACGATCGGCTTCTCCGTCGGCGCCTACGTCTCGGCCTTCCTCTTCCGCGGCATCTACGCCCGCCACCAGCGCTGATCCCGAGGCGACACCACGACGGGCCCGCGGCGGGTGCCGCGGGCCCGTCGCTCACCGGGGATTGTCTGTCAGCCGAACTCCTTCGCCACCGCGATGCGCTGCTCGTTCTGCTCCTTGGCGTTGGCCAGGTCGACGTCTAGCACCTTCTCGTAGCCGAGGCCCTTGGCGGTCTCGATGAGCTGGCTCTTGAGCGACTCGAACTGGGCCTCGCTGTCGGCGAAGACCATCTGCCACGAGTACTGCACGACGGCGGCCTTCACCTGGTTGCGCAGCGTCTCGATCTCCGACGAGTCGGCCGGCGCGGTGTAGCTGGCGCCCGGCGCCACGAGGATCTCGTCGTTCGCCTCGAGGTAGTCGATCGTCGTGGTGGCGCCGTCCATCTTCGCCGACCAGTCTTCGGTCAACGGCGTCGCGGTCTGCGCCTGGTACGACGGCCAGAACTTGTAGCTGTACGGGAAGCCGGTCTCCGGGTCGGTGTCGATCGGGAGAACCGCGCTGATGTTCAGCGTCGAGGTCCCGTCGATGTAGCTGCCGCCCCCCCATTCGCTCGGGACCTGTGCGTCACCCTGCAGGAAGACCTCCTTGCCGAAGTCGGTGAGCTCGGGCTCACCCGACTCGCCGACCGTCCAGGTGAGGTCCTTCGGTCCGGCGGCGCCCATCGTCTGGCTGTTGTTGGCCAGAGCGCCCTCGGGCGAGTACAGCCAGTCGACGAACGCGGCGATGCGCTCGGGGTCTTCCGCCTTCGAGCCGATGGCGAACACCTGCTTCCCGCCGTACGCCTCGGCGCCGTACGAGAACACCGTCTGGTCCTGCAGCGGCGCGATCATGAAGCCCCGACCGGCAGCCGTGTTCTCCTCGGTGTTGTACGCGGCCTGACCGAGCCACGGCCAGAACGAGAACAGCACCTGCCCGTTCTGGTACTTCGTCCAGAGCGTGTCGTAGTTCTGCGTGGTCGAGTCGGGGTCGACGAGGCCCATCTGGTTGGCGTCGAAGTAGAACTTGAGCGTCCGGAAGTACTCGCCGTCCTCGTCGAGGATGCCCTGGTAGTCCGAGCCGTCGGCCTTCGCGAGCGCGAAGCCCATCTCGTCGTAGCCGTAGAAGCAGATGGGCTGCTTGGCGTTGTTCATCATGTTGCCGTCCCAGTCCTTGAACAGCGACAGGGCATAGGTCTTCTGGCCGTTGGGCGCGGTCGGCTCGAGGGCCTGCATCTCCTGCAGCGCCGGCAGGAGGTCTTCGAGCGTGTTCAGCGTGGGATACCCG
This sequence comes from Stenotrophomonas maltophilia, assembly GCA_016807485.1. Taxonomy (GTDB): domain Bacteria; phylum Actinomycetota; class Actinomycetes; order Actinomycetales; family Microbacteriaceae; genus Microbacterium. The sequence continues at coordinate 2,350 of JACEFY010000086.1, forward strand.
GCCTGCTTGTAGAGGTCCCAGCGCAGGTAAGGGCCGAACGTGGGGTCGAGGCCCTCCGAAGGCTGGGTCGGCTTGAGCGAGGACACCGACGACGGGAAGGAGTACACCCCGTCCTTGCCGTCGTTGAGCTTGTCGACGGCCGGCTGGAACCGCGAGACGTTCTCCATGGCCGGGTAGAACGCCGAGACATCCTCCACGAGGCCGCCGGTGATGAGGTCGTCGAGCTTCTCGCCCTTGTCGGTGATGATGAGGTCGCCGAGGTCGCCCGCGGTGACGCGGGTGTTGTAGAGCGTGTCGCCGCCGCCGGCGACGTTGGGGGCGATGATGTTCAGCTTCATGTTGAACTTGTCTTTGACGAGCTTCGCGAACCACCCCTCCTGCATTCCCATGTAGTTGGCGAGCCCGTCGAACACGTCGATGGTGATCTCGTCATCCCACGCGGCGGGGAACTCCTCGATGGCACTGCGCTCGGGGGCGGCGGTGCCCCCCGAGCAGGAGGTGAGAATCCCGATGGTGGCCAAGGCGGAGACGACCAGTGTCGCCTTCCTGTTGAGCTTCATTGCTTTCCTTTCTGGTGGATCCCTGGGACGGGGTGCGTTCAGCCCTTGACGGCGCCGAGCATGATGCCCTTCACGAAGAAGCGCTGGAAGAGCGGGTAGATGAAGATGATGGGCAGCACGACGATGACCGAGATGGTCATGCGGATGGACGTCGGCGTCTGAGATGTCGCCGCATCGGCGATGGCGCCGATGTTGCCGCCCGAGTTCTGCATGGCCGTCGCGAGCGAATTGGCCTGGTTGATGAACATGTAGAGCAGGTACTGGAGCGTGTACAGGCTCTGGTCGGTGATGTAGATCAGCGTGTCCTGGAAGCTGTTCCACTGCGCGACGGCGGAGAAGATCGCGACGGTCGCGAGGATGGGCGTCATGTTCGGCAGGTAGACGCGGAAGAAGATCTGGACGATGTTGGCGCCGTCCATCTCGGCCGCCTCCTGCATCTCGGCCGGCATCCCCTCGACGTAGGTCTTCACCAGGATGATGAAGAACGGCTGCACGATGAACGGCAGCACGTACACCCAGAAGTTGTTGGTGAGACCGAGGTTCTTCATGATGATGAACACCGGGATGAGACCCGCGCTGAAGTACATCGTGACGATGACGAAGCGGTACCAGAACTGGCGCCCCCACATGCGACTCTGCGTGAACATGAAACCGAGGAAGGCCGAGGCCAGCACCGTGGCGACGGTGCCGATGACGGTGCGGCCGATGCTGACGACGGCGGCCATCGGCAGCCCCTTCAGCTGGAACACCTGCTCGTAGTTGGACAGGTGCACGCCGGTCGGCAGCCACCGCACCTCGCCGAGGGCGGCGAGGTCGTTCGACGAGATCGAGTTGATGATCAGGTAGTAGAACGGGTACGCGCAGATGAAGGCCAGCGCGACGAAGACGGTGTAGTTGACGATCGTGAAGATCATGCCGCCGCCGGTGTGGGTGCGGGGACGGCCGCGGTGCAGGGATGCGGTAGCCATGGATGCCGCCTCAGATGATCGACTGGCCGCGGACGCGCTTGGCGATCGCGTTGACGGTGAACAGGAGGATGACGGAGATGAGGCTCTTGAGCATGCCGATCGCGGTCGCCATCGACAGGTTGTTGCCGGTCATCCCGATGTTGTAGACGTAGAGGTCGAGCACCTGGATGTGCTCTTTGTTGAAGGCGTTCTGGAACACGTAGTACTGCTCCATGCCGTTGTTGAGGAGGTTCGCGATCGACAGGAGCAGCAGCACGAGGTAGGTGGGCATGAGCTGCGGGACGGTGATGTACCACATGCGCTGGAACCGCCCGGCGCCGTCGATCTCGGCGGACTCGTAGAGCGACTGGTCGATGCCAGCGATCGCCGCGAGGTAGATGATCGCCCCCCAGCCCAGGCCCTTCCAGATGCTCCAGAGGGTCATGGTGAGCCACACGTGCTGGTCGGTGTCGAGGAACTTGATGGGCGCCGTGATGAGCCCGCTGTCCTCGAGCACGCCGTTGACCATGCCGGTGCTGGAGAACAGCGAGAACGCGATCATGTAGACGAGCACCCACGAGATGAAGTTCGGCAGGGTCGTGAGGGTCTGGATGGCGTTGCGGAACCACGGCGCGCGCACCTCGTTGAGGAAGATCGCGAACGCGAGCGGGAGGACCGAGGTCGCGATGCCGAGGAAGCTGATCGCGAGCGTGTTGACGACGACCTGGCCGACCTGTTGGATCTGCGTCGGCGAGCTCACGAGCAGCTGGAACCACTGCAGCCCGACGAACTCGCTGCCGGCGAGGCCCAGCGCGGGCTTGTAGTCGTACAGCGAGTAGACCCAGCCCCAGAGCGGGAAGTACGAGAAGAGGAAGACCAGCACCAGGAACGGCACGATGACGAAGAACATCACGTACGACTTCTTGCGCCCTCCGCTGTCTTTCCTGCGGCGCCGGCGCGACGCCTTCGTCTCGGGTTCATCCGCGATCGCGACGGCCTGAACCTCGCTCAGCACGGCCTGGTTCGTCATCGCCCGACCCGTCCTGCACGGGCCGTGATGCCCGAGAGTCGCTGAATCATGTCACTCCCTCGTGAGGTGGATTCGCATTTGTTCGATAGAACAACAATCGAACCGCTTCGATTGAAGATAGCTCTCCGACGGGCGATCCGTCAAACGTCGGATATAACGCTGGGGTAACGATGGGAGCGCGCCCACGGCGGGAGGATCAGTCCACGCGCATCTCGAACCGGTGCACGACGGCGGTCCCCTTCTCGACGCGCACGCCGACCACTCGCCCGACGAAGCCCCCGGCGACTTCCGTCGACAGGTAGCGCCCGTCGACGACGCCGAGCCGGCGGCCGCCGGCGGAGAGCACGAGGTCGTCCGGACCGTGCGAGGCGGAGGATGCCGAGGCGATCTCGACGGCGCCGTCGAAAGCGGCGCTGGCGAGTTCGACGGCCACTCCGCCGACGGTCCAGACAGCCGTCGCCCGGCCGTCCTCCACGCGTACAGCCGCCCGGTGGCGGTCGTCCATCCGCACCTCGACGTACGCGACGCCCTCGACCTCGAGCTCGCACGTCGCGGTCCATGCCTCCCCTTGCACGCGCGTGTAGACACCCGATGACGGCGCCGCGCGGACCGTGAGGCCGCCGGCGCCGGCGGTGGTGAAGGTCTCGAGGCGCGCGCCGGGCGAGATCCACCGCGCGGGCAGCTGCGGCCGCGAGAAGGTCTCGTCGAACGAGTCGGAGCCCGGCGGAACGACCGCCTGCGACGGGCGGATGACCGGCCACTCGTCGACCCAGTCGACCTCGGCGAGGAACGTCTCGCGCCCGTTGACGTGGAAGCCCGGCGTCGCGCCGCGCGGACGCACCCCCAGATGCACCGCCGCGGTCGTGCCGTCGGCGCGCTCGACGAGATCGAGGTGGCCGACGTTCTGCACCGGATGCTCGGTGCTCCGATGCGTGTAGACGGGATTGTGCGGCGCCGCCTCGAAAGGCCCGTCGTGCGACCGCGAGCGCGCGACGCTGACGCCGTGTCCGCGCTCAGTGCCGCCCTCGGCCACGACGAGGTACCACCAGTCGCCGCGCCGGTACAGGTGGGGGCCTTCGGTGTGCCCGAGACCGCTCCCCGCCCAGATCGGCCGGGGCGCCGTCAGCGCGGCACCGGTGCGCGGATCGATCTCCGCCTGCCAGATGGCCGAGGCCCCCTCCTGCCACGAGCAGTACGAGACGAGCCATCGACCGTCGTCGGTCCAGGCGAGGTCGGGATCGATGCCGGTGAGCTCCGGGATGACCACCGGGTCCGACCAGGGTCCGACGGCACTGTCGGCGCGGAACAGCCGTTGCCCGCCGGTCGATTCGCCGACGTCGGTCGTGATGAGCCAGAAGGAGCCGTCGCGATGGCGCAGGGTCGGCGCGTAGATCCCCCCGCTGTTGCCGGCGGTGTCGGCCGGGAACTGGGTGTCCCGGTCGAGCGCGTTGCCGATGAGGTCCCACGAGAGCAGGTCGCGCGAATGCCAGACGGGCACCGACGGCACGTACTCGAACGACGAATTGACGAGGTAGTAGTCGTCGCCGACGCGGCAGACGCTCGGGTCGGGGAAGAAGCCGGGCAGGACGGGGGCGAACTCAGCCGTTGAGGTCATGGGCGACAAGTATGTCGTCGAAGCGTTTCGAGGACAAGTCGGATCGCGCTTCCGGTCCGAGCCGACTCGGGCGATCAGTCCGGAACGCTGCGCGAGACCAGGAGACGCACGGCCAGCGGCGTGACGATGACGACGGCGGCGACGATCCACGCGGTGACGGCGATCGGGAGCGACGCGGGTTCCCCCGTGGAGCGTGCCACACCGATCCAGAAGAGTCCCCACGCCATCGCCAGCCCCGGGGCGATGCGACCGCGGGTACCGAGCGCGATCGCGACACCGATGACGCCGACGACGATGAGCACCGCGATGCCCCAGGCGTTCGCGGCATCCGCCCACGATGCCGGCGCCACCTCGGCAGTCAGCCACGCGGTGATGTTGGCAACGGTCGCGAGGGCCACCCAGCCGAGGTGCAGCCCCACCGTGAGGTCGAAGAAGACGGCATCCTGCCAGCCCTCCCCGGGCTGCACGGTGAGCACGCGGATGGTGAGGCCGAGCACGATGAGCAGCGCGACGATCGCGATGACGGTCATCGGCAGGTCGAGGAACTGCGCCGCCAGCAGCCAGCCTCCGTTGAGGACGGCGGTCGCGGCGACCCACCATCCGGCCGCGCGCTGGCGGACGCGGCCGCGCTGGCCGGGAAGCGCCTGCCAGATCGCATACGCGATCATCAGGACGTAGATCGCGGACCAGATGCTGAAGGCCTGCGTCGCCGGGGCGAGGTAGGTCGCGTCGGCGTCGAGCGCGCCGCCCTGCAGGTCGCGCACGTTCGTGCCGCCGAAGAGGCCGGTGCCGACCATGGCGGCGATGATCATGAAGACGACGGCCGAGATCACCCCGATCTGACGGCCGAGGTCGGCGGGGCGCGTGTTGCGTGTCTCAGTCATGGTTCGACGCTACGCACCGCACCGGCACCGCACCACAGGCTTGACATCGGCTCGCCGCGCGATCGGACGACTCCGCCGCACCGGACCGACGGAAGACGAAGGGCCGGCGGAGCCCCCCGCATCCGCCGGCCCGAAGCCGCGGTCACCCCAGGTCCCGGACTTCACGAACGGCCGCTTTCTCCTCCCCCACAGGTGCGACGCCCCGCGTCCCCAACGCTCACGTCTTCGCCGTTCACAGGAGAGGAGCACGGCCCCCGAGTCGTGATACATCCCACACGGAGAAAGTCACAGGCCGGCGCCGTAGCAGAGGAACGGTGTGGGGATGCCGGTGCTCACCGCCGCGGCCGCCAGCGCCTCGGCGGGCCGGCGGCCCGCGGCGAGCTCGCCGTGCAGGGCGCCGAGGAGGTCGCAGGCGTCGTCGTCGGCGACGACGACCGGCGCCGCGATCACGCACTCGGCTCCCGCGTGCAGCCACGCCCGGGTCATGCCGCTCGCCTCCTCGCCCCACCGCACCGTCGAGCGGCCCACCTCGCACGCCGAGAGGATGACGGCGCGCGGGACCCGGGAGATGCGATCGATGTCGTAGCCGAACAGCACGCCGTCGGCGAGCTCGAGTCCGGAGAAGAGCGGATTCTCCGCAGCGTGGCGACCGTGCGCCGCGACATGGAGCAGATCGACCTCTCCGGCGAGCGCGGACACCGCC
>JACEFY010000087.1 GCA_016807485.1 Stenotrophomonas maltophilia
GCGAACATCATCAAGCTGCCGAACATCTCGGCATCCATCCCGCAGCTGAAGGCCGCGATCGCGGAGCTCCAGGCCCAGGGCTACGACATCCCGGACTACCCGGACGATGCATCCTCGCTCGAGGAGAAAGACGTCCGCGCGCGTTACGACCGCATCAAGGGCTCGGCGGTCAACCCCGTGCTCCGCGAGGGCAACAGCGACCGTCGTGCGCCGCTCTCGGTGAAGAACTACGCCCGCAAGCACCCGCACCGCAACAAGCCGTTCGCGAGCGGCTCGAAGACCCGCGTCGCCAAAATGGGTCACGACGACTTCAAGAGCAACGAGAAGAGCTGGGTCGCCGCCCACGACGACGTGCTCTCCATCCGCCACACCGCCACCGACGGCACCGTGACGGTGCTGAAGGAGGGCCTCAAGGTGCTCCCGCGCGAGATCATCGACGCGACGTTCCTGTCGGCAACCGCCCTCGACGCCTTCCTTGCCGAGACGATCGCCCAGGCCAAGGCCGAGAACGTGCTCTACTCGGTGCACCTCAAGGCGACGATGATGAAGGTCAGCGACCCGATCATCTTCGGCCACGTCGTGCGCGCGTTCTTCGCCGACGTGTTCGACACGTACGGCGACCAGCTGCGCGCCGCCGGACTCGACGGCAACAACGGCCTCGGGGCCATCCTCGCCGGTCTCGCCGACATCGAGGGGGGCGCCGACATCGCCGCCGCCTTCACCGCGGGGCTCGAGAGCGGCCCGCGACTGTCGTACGTGAACAGCGACAAGGGCATCACGAACCTGCACGTCCCGAGCGACGTGATCGTGGATGCCTCGATGCCCGCCCTCGTCCGCAACGGCGGCAAGCTCTGGGGCAAGGACGGCGGCGAGGACGACACGATCGCCGTCATCCCCGACTCCTCCTACGCCGGCGTCTACCAGGCCGTGCTCGACGACGTGATCGCGAACGGCCCGCTGGACCCCGCGACGATCGGCACCGTGCCCAACGTCGGACTCATGGCCCAGGCCGCGGAGGAGTACGGCAGCCACGACAAGACCTATGAGATCGCGTCCGCGGGCACCGTGCAGGTGCTCGACAGCGACGGCACCGTGCTCATCGAGCACGAGGTCGGCGCGGGCGACATCTGGCGCGCCACGCAGACCAAGCACATCGCGGTGATCGACTGGGTGCGCCTCGCCGTCAGCCGCGCCCGGGCGACCGGCGTGCCGGCCGTCTTCTGGCTCGACGTCAACCGTGCGCACGACGCGCAGCTCATCGCCAAGGTGCACCAGGCCCTCGCGACGCTGGAGACCCACGACATCACGATCGTGATCCTGCCTCCGGCCGAAGCGACACGGTACTCGCTCGCCCGCATCCGCAAGGGTGAGGACACGATCTCGGTCACCGGCAACGTCCTCCGCGACTACCTGACCGACCTCTTCCCGATCCTCGAGGTCGGCACCTCCGCCAAGATGCTCTCGATCGTGCCCCTCCTCGCCGGCGGCGGCCTGTTCGAGACGGGCGCCGGCGGATCGGCCCCCAAGCACGTGCAGCAGCTTCTCGAAGAGGACTACCTGCGCTGGGATTCGCTGGGTGAGTTCTTCGCGCTGGCGGCTTCGCTCGAGCACCTGTCGGAGTACACCGGCAACGCCAAGGCGAAGGTCCTCGCCGACACGCTCGATGCGGCGACCGGCACGTTCCTCGAGAACGACAAGTCGCCCGGCCGCGCCCTCGGCACGATCGACAACCGCGGCAGCCACTTCTACCTCGGACTGTACTGGGCGCAGGAACTCGCGGCGCAGACGGCGGATGCCGAGCTCGCCGCCGCGTTCGCCCCGATCGCCGCCGACCTCTCCGGCAAGGAGCAGCAGATCGTCGACGAGCTCCTCGCCGTGCAGGGGGAGACCGTCGAGATCGGCGGCTACTACCACCCCGACGCGGCGAAGGTCGAGGCCGTCATGCGCCCGTCCGCGACGCTGAACGGCATCATCGACGCCCTCTGAGGAGCGTGATGTGAAGAAGGACCGGATGCCGCGGCATCCGGTCCTTCTTCACATCGGCGAGGTGCGGGCTCGGCTCAGTTGTGGATCCACACGTCGACGCCGGTCGGAGCCCAGTCGTAGATCTGCTTGGCGCGGGAGTTCGGCATGCCGACGCATCCGTGGCTGCGGGCGTTGCCGAAGTCGTTGTGCCAGTAGACGCCGTGGAAGGCCTGGTTGCCGTTGAAGTACATGACCCACTGGACGTTCTCGACCTTGTAATTCCAGTACGGGTTGTCGGGGTCGGTGCTGGTCATCGTCTGCGACGTGATGTGGCTGTTGATCCGGAAACGACCGGTGTAGGTCGGCGACTCGGAGATGCCGCTCGAGATCGGCCATGAGTCGACGACCGCGCCGTTCTCCTTGAGGTACAGGCGCTGCTCGCTGAGGTTGACCTCGAGCAGGCGCGCCACCGTCGTCGTGGTGGTCGGGGTGACCTCGACCGGCAGGCTGTAGACGCCATTGCCGGAGGCCAGCTGGGCCGCGAAGTCGGCGGCGACGTTCGACGTGTCGCCGAGCACCCGCCCGTCGGCGCCGGCGACGGTGGTCTCGAGCACCGTCCCGGAGGAGTTGACGATGGCCGCGCCGTTGACGGGTGCCTGGTCGACCAGGGCCTTCAGTCCGTCGACGGTGGGCTGGATCTTCGCCGCATCCGCCGTGATGGAGAAGGCGCCGGTGTCGTCGGGGGTGATCGTGAGCCAGCTCGCCGCGGTGGCGGCATCGACCGGCACGGTGCGCTCCTCGCCGACGTAGAAGCCGATCGAGGCGAGCATGGCGTTGGCGCTGTCGGCGGCGGTCTGTGCGGCTTCGGTGGTCGCCGTGGCGGGAACCGCGACCGGCTCGGTCGGCACGACGGCATCGAGGTCGCCCGCGGCGAAGGCCGAGCTGAGGCCTGAGGCGACGGCGTCGGTGTCGACGCCGGAGCCGTCGACGGCGGGCGTGACGGTGAACTGCCCGTCGGCGAAGACCACGGCGGCGGGCGTCGGCTCGGTGTAGGCGGTGGGCAGCGCGGCGCGGAGCACGACGGTGGCGTCCGCGGCGTCGAGGGTGACGTCGGCCGTCACCGGCTCGCCGAACCACTGCGGAAGGTTCCAGAGCGGCCGCTCCGAGAAGGCGGTGGCCGCGAGGGCGGAGGCGTCGACCGTCGCGCCGAGCTCGGCGCCGGTGAGGGAGGGGCCGCCGTCACCCAGGGTGATGGACGTCTCCGCGAGGCGCTGCGCGATGGCATCGGAAGCGGCGCCCTCGGTCATGAAGCCGACGGGGACGCCGGCCACCGACGTGCCCGGCGCGATGAGCACGAGGGATGCCGCGGCGGCTCCGCCGGCGACGAGGAGGGCGGGAACACCGATCCAGAGCCAGAGGCGGCGCTTCTTCGGGGCAGCCGGTTCGGCCGGAGCCCACTCGAGCGCGGGGGAGTCGTGCGGGGTCGCGGCGGCGGTGAGGTCGGTCGCCATGGTCGGCGTCGAGTCGTCAGCGTCGTTCTTCGTGGCCAGATCGGTCACTTTTCACCCCCGGATTGGCGCATTCGCGCTCCTCCATGGTACGCGATGGCAGATTACGCCCGGATCACGATGCGCGGAGCGACCCGGCGGAGTGCGCGGAGGCAATGTAACAGTTTTGTAAACGCTCCTAGCAAATTGCGCCGACCGCTTGTGCGCGGAGGGTTCGTAAGGTCTACTAACAAACATGCCTGAGACTGAGACACCCCGTGCCGTGAGCGACGTCGCCCCGTTGGCCGGCCGCTCGTTCGGAGCGGGGAGGTCGCTCCGGCACGCCCGCAAGGTGCTGCCGGAGCATGCGCGCGCCCACAACCGCTCGCTCGTCCTGCAGACCCTGTTCCACCAGGGCGCGATGAGCCGGGCCGATCTCGCCCGCGAGACCGGCCTCACGCGCGTGACCATCTCCGACCTGGTGGCCGAGCTCATCACCGACGGCTACGTGGTCGAGCGCGGTACGCGTGAAGCGGCCGGCCCGGGAAAGCCCGCCATCCTCGTCGACCTCGACCGCGAGGGTCACCGGATCGTCGGCATCCACCTGTCCGGCAGCGAGCGCTTCCTCGGTGCCGTCCTCACCCTCGACGGCGAGATCGTCGCCCGGCACGACGTCGCGGTGCCGGCCGACCGCGCCGACATCCTCGCCGTCGTCACAACGCTGGCCAAGGCGCTCGTCGCCGACGCGCACGCCCCCGTCCTCGGGATCGGCGTCGGCAGCCCCGGCGTCGTCAACGACCGCGGCGTCGTGCTCACCGCGCCCAACTTCGGCTGGACCGGCGTCGACCTCGAAGGCGCGCTGCACGCCGAACTGGCGCTCCCCGTCCTCGTCGCGAACGACGCGAACGCCGCCGTCCTCGCCGAGTACACCTTCGGCGGCGCCGACGACGACGTGCTCCTCGTGCGCGTCGGCCGCGGTGTGGGTTCGGGGCTCCTCACCGGCGGTCAGCCGCTGCGCGGCAGTCGCTTCGCCGCGGGAGAGATCGGTCACGTCACCGTCGGCACCGACGGCGGACCGGTCTGCGTGTGCGGAAAGGTCGGGTGCCTCGAGGCGTGGTTGTCGGTGCCCTCGCTCGCCGCCCGTCTCGCCGAGCCCGGCGCGGACCGCGACGCCGTGCTGAGCGACGCGGGGGCGAGGCTCGGCATCGCGCTGGCGCCGATCGTCGGCGCGCTCGACCTGTCGGAGATCATCCTCTCCGGCCCCGATGAACTTCTCGACGGACCACTCGCCCAGGCGACCGTCGAGACGCTGCGCACCCGCACACTCGCCGAATTCCACGACGACGTGCAGGTGCGAATGACGGAGCAAGGCGAGGACATCGTTCTCCGCGGAGCCGCCGTCATGGTCCTGTCAGGACAGCTCGGGGTGTCCTGACGCCCATCGATCCCCCCGGATGGGTCACCCCCGGGAACCACCAAGAGAAAAAGGAACACACCATGAACAAGAAGCTCGGAGCACTCGCGCTCCTCGGCGCTTCGGCTGTCGTTCTCGCCGGCTGCTCCACCGGGTCGACGCCGACCGACGGCAGCACGCCGGAGCCGGCAGAGCTGCGCGTCTGGCTGGTCGGCACCGACACGCCGCAGGACGCCCGCGACTACCTCGTGAAGACGTTCGAGGACGAGAACCCCGGTTCGACCCTCACGATCGAGGAACAGCAGTGGACCGGGCTCGTCGACAAGCTGACGACGAGCCTCTCCTCGAGCGACAGCCCCGACGTCGTCGAGATGGGCAACACGCAGGCCGCCGCCTTCACCTCCAGCGGTGCGCTGCTCGACATCAGCGACATCCAGGACGCCCTCGGCGGCAGCGACCTGCTCCCCGGCTTCGTGGAGGCCGGCACCTGGGACGGGAAGTTCTTCGCGGCGCCCTACTACTCCGGCGCCCGCGTCGTCTTCTACAACACCGCTCAGTACAGCCAGGCGGGCGTGTCGGTTCCGACGACGCTCGACGACTACGTGTCCAACGGGGTCACCCTCGCCGAGAAGCTCCCGGGTGTGTCCGGGGTCTACTTCCCGGGCAAGGACTGGTACAACGCCCTGCCGTTCATCTGGGAGAACGGCGGCGAAATCGCCGTGCAGAAGGACGGGAAGTGGGACGCGCAGCTGTCCAGCGACGAGTCCGTCGCCGGCATCCTGCAGGTCCAGGAGCTCATGACGAAGGCGTCGCTCGCCGCGAAGGACGGCGACGAGACCGAAGCGTGGGTGCCCTTCCGCACCGAGAAGGCCGCCACCCTGTCGGCGCCGAGCTGGGCCTACTGGTCGATCGTGGCCGATGAGGACAAGGCCGACACCGCGCTGACGAACAACCTCGGCTACTTCGCCCTCCCGGGCAAGGACGGCGGCGCCGCTCAGGTCTTCGCCGGCGGATCGAACGTGGGCATCGCGGCCAAGTCGGCACACCCCGACCTCGCCAAGAGCGCGCTGGAGATCATGCTGAGCGACGGCTACCAGACGATCCTCGCCGAGAACGGCCTCGTGCCGGCCAAGACCTCGCTGGGTGACAAGGTCGCCGCGGCGACGCCCGAGCTCGCGAAGGTCATCGCCGATGCCGCCGCGAACGCGAAGCTCACCCCCGCCTCGCCCAAGTGGGCCGACGTGGAGGCCAAGGGCCTGCTGCAGGACTTCTTCGTCAAGGTCGCGAACGGCGGCGACGTGAAGTCCCTGGCCACCGAGCTCGACACCGAGATCGAGTCCATCCTCAACGGCTGATCCAGCCTCGACGTTCCCCCGGGATGCCGCCCGCATCCCGGGGGAACACCCCTCACGGAAGGCCCTTCGTCATGACCACGGCGACCCTCCCCGCAGACGTGTCGGCACCCGCTGCCGGCGCCCCGGGGCCGCGTCGACGCCGCTTCGACGGCGCGCCGCTCGCGCTGCTGCTGCCGGCGCTCATCATGCTCGTCGTCTTCATCGGCTGGCCGCTGCTGCAGCTGATCATCATGTCGTTCCAGAAGTACGGGCGCGAGCAGATCTTCGGCGCCCCGCCCTCCTTCGTCGGCCTCGACAACTACGTGCGGGTCCTCGCCGACCCCGAGTTCTGGACGGTCCTCGGCCGCAGCGTCGCCCTCTGCGTCGTGAGCGTCGCCGCGACGATGATTCTGGGCGTCGGCATCGCCGTCATGATGCGCGCGCTCGGCGCGGTCATGCGCACCGTCGTGTCGATCGGGCTGCTGCTCGCGTGGGCGATGCCGGCGCTCACCGCGACGATCGTGTGGGGCTGGATCTTCGACACGGAGTACGGCCTCGTCAACTACTTCCTCACCCAGGTGACGGGGGAGGACTGGATCGGCCACAGCTGGCTGAGCGATCCGCTGAGCTTCTTCGCCGTGGCCGCGATCATCATCACGTGGGGCGCTGTGCCCTTCGTGGCCTTCTCGACCTATGCCGCGCTCACCCAGGTGCCCGACGAGGTCATGGAAGCCGCCTCCCTCGACGGCGCGACCGCGTGGAAGCGCTTCCGCTTCATCGTCGTGCCGTACGTGCGCTCGATCCTCATCGTGCTCCTCATCCTGCAGGTGATCTGGGATCTGCGCGTCTTCGCGCAGATCTACGCCCTGCAGACGATCGGTGGAGTCCGCGCCGACACCAACACGATCGGCGTCTACATCTACAGCGTCTCGATGGCGACAGGCGATCTCGGGTCGGGCGGCGCGATCGCCGTCATCCTCGTGCTGATCCTCCTCGCGATCTCGGCGTACTACATCCGCTCCATGCTGAAATCCGAGGACGACCTGTGAACGCCCGCGCCCGCCGCACCACTCAGCGGAGCCTGCTGAACGTCCTCGCGCTCGTCGTCTTCGTCTGCTCGGTCTTCCCGGTCTACTGGATGGTCAACACCGCCTTCCTCCCGGGGTCGGCCGTCAAGAGCGACACCCCGCACCTCTGGCCCGACCAGTTCACGTTCCGCAGCTTCGCCGCGGCGTGGAACGACGGCGGCTTCGTGCCGGCGCTCGGCGTCTCGCTGGCGGTCACGGTGCTCACGGTCGTCGTCGCGCTCCTGTTCGCGTTCCTCGCGTCGATCGCGCTGTCGCGCTACCGGTTCCGCTCCCGGAAGACCTTCATCATCGCGATCCTGGTGATCCAGATGATCCCGGCCGAGGCGATGATCATCTCGACCTTCCGGGTGCTCGACGGATGGCACCTGCTCAACACCATCATCGGCCTCGCGGCGGTCTATATCGCGATGGTGCTGCCGTTCACGATCTGGACCCTGCGCGGGTTCGTCAACGGCGTGCCGGCCGATCTCGAGGAAGCCGCCATGATCGACGGCTGCAGCCGCAACCAGGCGTTCTGGCGGGTCACCTTCCCGCTCCTCGCCCCGGGGCTCGTCTCCACCGGCATCTTCGCGTTCATCCAGGCGTGGAACGAGTTCGTCTTCGCCCTCGTCATCATGACGCGCCCCGAGGCGCAGACGCTGCCCATCTGGCTGCGCAGCTTCGTCCAGGCGACGAAGGCCACCGACTGGGCGGTGGTCATGGCCGGCTCCACCCTCATGGCGATTCCGGTGATCATCTTCTTCCTCATCGTGCAGGGGCGCATGACCAGCGGCCTGG
>JACEFY010000088.1 GCA_016807485.1 Stenotrophomonas maltophilia
GCGGTCGAGCCGAAGTCGGCCACCGACTGGCCGAGCTGGCGCAGGCCCGCACCGTGGAAGACCTTCCCGGCGGCCTGGCGGGCGGCGAACGAGGCGAGCTTGGCGGCATCCGCCCCACGGAACTGCTTCGCGTAGTCGGCCAGCAGACGCTTGCCGACGAGCTGCAGCAGCACGTTGTTGTCGCCCTCGAAGGTCACATAGACGTCGAGATCCTGGTGGAGGCCCACCATGCGGTTCTCCGCGAGGAAGCCCGAGCCGCCGCACGCCTCGCGGCATTCCTGGATCGTGTCGAGCGCGTTCCACGTCGACATCGGCTTGAGAGCGGCGGCCAGCGTCTCGAGGTCTTCGCGCTCTTCCGGGGTGTCCATCCGGCCGGAGAAGACGGCGTCGAACTTGCGCAGCAGCTCGTCGTTCGAGAAGAACTGCGCATAGTTCTGCGCGAGCAGGGGCAGAAGGCGCCGCTGGTGCTTGCCGTAGTCGAGGAGGACCACCTCGTCGCTGCCCGAACCCGAGTCGAACTGCCGCCGCTGGTTCGCGTAGGTGAGCGCGATGTGGAGCGCCAGCGCGGTTCCGGTGGTCGCGGCGCCGTCGAGCGACACACGGCCCTGCACGAGCGCGCCGAGCATCGTGAAGAAGCGGCGACCGGGGCTCGGGATCTCGCTCGTGTACGAGCCGTCGGCGGCGACGTCACCGTAGCGGTTGAGGAGGTTGAACCGCGGGATACGGACGTGGTCGAAGTGCAGCCGGCCGTTGTCGATGCCGTTGAGTCCACCCTTGACGCCGTCGTCTTCGCCACCGACACCGGGGAGGAACGTGCCGTCGTCATCCCGCAGCGGCACGAAGAAGCAGTGCACGCCGTAGTTGACCCCGCCCGTGATGAGCTGCGCGAACACCGTCGCAGCCTTGCCGTGCAGGGCGGCGTTGCCGAGGTAGTCCTTCCAGGCGCCGCGGAACGGCGTGTGGATGACGAACTCCTCGGTGGCCGGGTCGTAGGTGGCGGTCGTGCCGATGGCCGCGACATCCGACCCGTGGCCGGTCTCGGTCATCGCGAAGGCGCCCGGTAGCTCGAGCTCGATGACATCGCTCAGCCAGGCGTCGTGGTGCTTCTTGGTGCCGAGCTGGAAGATGGCCGAGCCGAACAGTCCCCACTGCACGCCCGACTTGATCTGCAGGCTCGGGTCGGCCAGCACCAGGTCCATGAATCCGGCGAGGTTGCCGCCGCTGTTCTCGAGCCCGCCGTACTCCTTCGGGAACGCGCGCCGCGATCCGTTGTTGTCGACGAGCAGGCGCAGCTGACCGAGGGTGCGCTCGCGGTGCTCGGCCATCGGCTGCCCCTCGATGCGCCAGAACGCCGGGTCCTTGATGAGCTCGCGCGCCTCGCGGCGGATGTCGCCCCACGTGCCGAGCAGCAGATCGGTGACGGTGTCGATGTCGATGCGCGCCTCGTGGGCCTCCGCGGCGGTGTGCGCGGCGGTGGGGGCGCCCCCGGCCGGCGTGCGCTTGTTGGTGGCGGGCTTCTTCGGGCGGACGGCGGCGTCGGTCATCGGTGTGACTCCCAGTGCGAGCGGACAGGAAAAATCACTGTCGACGGTAGGAGGGGTACAACGCGGTCGCAAACGGGTTGCGCCTCACCCACAAAGACGTGCACACCGGTGTGCACGTCCGCTGTATGACACCCACACTCACCAAACGTGACACTGAGTTCCATGCCGGGAGTGAGGTCACGCGGCGGCGACGACCGCCAGTACCGCCTCGCCATAGGCCTCGCGCTTCTTCGCCCCGATGCCCGTGATGCCGTCGAGATCGTCGAGCGACCGGGGTCGGGCGTCGGCGAGAGCGCGCAATGTGGCGTCGCCGAAGATGATGTAGGCCGGCATCCCCTGCTCTTTCGCGACACCCGCGCGCCACACGCGCAGGGCTTCGAACAGGTCGCGATCACCCTCGGCGACATCGGCGGATGCCGCGGCCTTGCGCACACGCGCCGACCCGCCGGCACGCCCGAGTACATCGCGGCGCAGCGGGACGGGCGATTCGCCGCGGAGCACGGCGGAGCCCTCGTCTCCGACGGCGAGCACCCCGTAGTCGCCCTGCGCGACGATGATGCCGCGTGCGAGGAGCTGGCGGATGACGCTGCGCCAATCCTGGTCGGTGAGGTCGGCGCCGAGTCCGTAGGTGCTGAGCTTGTCGTGCCCCTGCTGCCGGATGCGCTCCGTCGACGCGCCGCGGAGGATGTCGACGAGGTGCCCGGCACCGAACGCCTGCCCACGCTCGCGCTGCAGCCGGATGATCGTCGACAGCAGCTTCTGCGCCGGCACGAGGCCGTCCCACGTGTCGGCGGGCGTGAGACAGGTGTCGCAGTTGCCGCACGGGTCGGACGACTGGCCGAAGTAGCCGAGCAGGTTCTGACGGCGGCATCCGACCGTCTCGCAGAGCGCGAGCATGGCCTCGAGGTGCTGGCCGAGGCGCTGCTTGTAGGCGCGATCACCCGGTGACTGGTCGATCATCCGCCGCTGCTGGACGACGTCACCCAGGCCGTACGCCATCCATGCGACCGCCGGCTCGCCGTCGCGGCCGGCGCGACCGGTCTCCTGGTAGTAGCCCTCGACGGACTTGGGCAGGTCGATGTGCGCGACGAAGCGGACGTCGGGCTTGTCGATGCCCATGCCGAAGGCGATGGTCGCGACCATCACCACGCCGTCGTCGCGAAGGAAGCGGCTCTGGTGGCGCGCGCGGATGCCGGCATCCAACCCCGCGTGATAGGGCAGTGCGTCGATGCCCTGCGTGCGCAGGTACTCTGCCGTCTGGTCGACCGACTTGCGGCTGAGGGCGTACACGATGCCGCACGACCCCTCGCCCTGCGACCGGACGAACTGCACCAGCTGGCGGCGCGGATCGACCTTGGGCTCGATGCGGTACTGGATGTTGGGCCGATCGAAGCTCGCGACGAAGTGCCGGGCGTCGGGCAGGTGGAGCCGCTCGGTCAGCTCGGTGTGGGTCGCCCGCGTCGCCGTGGCGGTGAGGGCCATCCGTGGCACGCCGGGGAACCGCTCGGCGAGGTCGCCCAGAGCGAGGTAGTCGGGGCGGAAATCGTGACCCCACTGACTCACGCAGTGCGCTTCGTCGATCGCGATGACGCTGAGCTGCCCCTGCTGCAGCAGGCGGGTGGTCGCCGAGCCGCTCAACCGTTCGGGTGCGACGTAGAGGAGGTCGAGCTCGCCCGCGAGGTACGACTGCTCGATGCCGGCGCGCTCGGCGGGCGACTGCGTCGAGTTGAGATAGGCGGCGCGCACGCCGTTGGCCACGAGCGCGTCGACCTGGTCGTGCATGAGCGCGATGAGCGGACTGATGACGAGGCCCGTCCCGGGGCGCACGAGCGCGGGCACCTGGTAGGTGATCGACTTGCCGCCGCCGGTGGGCATGAGCACGACCGCGTCGCCGCCGGCGATCACATGCTCGACGATGTCGGCCTGGTCGCCGCGGAACGCGTCGTAGCCGAACACCTCTTTCAGCACGGCGCGGGGGTCGGACCCGGTCAGCGGGCGCCGGTCGAGAGCGAGCACCGCCGGCGCGGCGGGTGCGGGCGCCGGTGCCGTCGTCGTATCCCCGCGGGTCCGGGTGGCGCGCGCGAGCGCCGCGCCGTAGCCGTCGAACTCCGGCGGGGGCGGCGAATCGTGGTCGTCCGGAGGAGTCAGCTCGTCGGGATCCCACGCGAAATCCGCGTAGGGGTCGATGTCTCTGCTGCCGCTCACCCGGACAACGATAGCCGCGGCATCCGACACTCAGATCGCCGAGTGCACATCCGTGCGCGTGAGGCCGGCGCCGGGATGTCCGGTGGCGGACGCGCTCAGCACCACTTGGCCGCGAGCGCCGTCACGACCGTCATCGCACGGCTCGTGGTGACGCCGAGGTGCTTCGCCGCCCGGAGCGGGTCGACGACGCCGTCTTGGTACCCCGGGTTGAGCAGCGCATGCACGGCGCGTTCGCGGACGACCATCTGTCCCTGCTCCGACGCCGTGGCAGCCACGGCGGCCGCCGCCTCCGCACTCAGCGGCTCCTTGAGGAAGTAGACGTAGTGCCGCGCGAGCCCCGGATGCGCGGCATCCAGCGCCTCGCCCTCGGCCGCAAGGTCATGGAACTCCGCGGTCGTGAAGGCGATCGTCGGCACGTCGAAGCCGCGGTCGGCGAGGAACGCGCGCTCGAGGGCGGCTTCGACCTTCGCGCGCGAACGCAGCCGCGTATCGAAGCGGACGTTGCCCGTGTTGATGTGGGTCGCGGCGCCGTCGAAACCGGCCGCTTCGACGGCGCGCCGGATGTCGTCTTTCGGGAACACGCGCGTCGCGCCCAGATTGATCGCGCGGAGGAAGGCGAGGTACGTGGTCACCGGGCCATTGTGCACCCGGCGCCGGACGTCACCGGCTCACAGCCGTACGACCTCGACCACCCGCACCACCGCGGCGCCCTCTTCGACCGACGCCGCGAGGTCGACCTCGGCACGGATGCGCCAGTCGTGGTCACCCTCGGGGTCGTCGAGGGTCTGCTCGACCCGCCACGCGGTGCTGCCCTCGGTGATCTCGCACAGGTGCGGCGAGCGCGCCGGACCGCCGGTGAGGATCTGATCGTGCTCGTCGTAGTAGCGGTCCAGGACTTCCGGCCAGCCGGCATCCGGATCCAGGGCGACGAGCGCGTCATCATCCTGCAGCGCCGCCAGCTGCACGCGACGGAACAGCTCATTGCGCACGAGCACCGTGAACGCCCGCCGGTTGGTGAGGATCGACGGAGGTGCGGGCGGCACGACGGGCGCACCGTCTTCGGGGAGCGCGGCCGACGGATCGACCATCGCCGTCCACTCGTCGACCAGGCTGGAATCGACCTGACGGACCAGCTCGCCGAGCCACTCGATGATGTCAATCAGCTCGTCGGTGCGAGCCTCGGCCGGCACGGTCTGGCGGATCGCCCGGTACGCGTCGCTGAGATACCGCAGGACGAGGCCCTCGCTGCGGGCGAGCTGGTAGAAGTTCACGAACTCCGCGAACGACATGGCCCGCTCGAACATGTCGCGGACGACCGACTTGGGACTCAGCTCGAAGTCGCGCACCCACGGCTGGCTCGACGCGAACACCTCGAACGACTGCGCGAGGAGCTCCTCGAGCGGCTTCGGCCAGGTCACTCCCTCGAGCAGCTCCATCCGCTCCTCGTATTCGACGCCGTCGCGCTTCATCGCCGCGACCGCCTCGCCGCGCGCCTTGTACTCCTGCTGATTGAGGATCGCCCGCGGATCGTCGAGGGTCGCCTCGATGACGCTCACGACGTCGAGGGCGTAATGCCCGGTGGCGATGCCGGGGCCCGGGGTCGTCACAAGGCCCGGCCCGGCTTCGTCTTCCGGCGACAGCAGCTCGATCGCGGCGAGCGCGAAGGGCGACAGCGGCTGGTTGAGCGCGAAGTTCGGCTGCAGGTCGACCGTGAGCCGGACGACATCCCGCGACGGGTCGATCTCGACGATCCCGGCATCCACCAGCGTCCGGAAGATCGCGATCGCCCGCCGCGCGAGCTCGTACTTCCGCGCACGCGGCTCGTGGTTGTCGAACACCAGCGAGCGGACATTGCCGAAGACGTCTCCGCCGCGCCCGATGACGTTGATCAGCATGGCCGCGGTGAGCTTCAGCTGCGGCACGAGCGGCTCGGGCACCGCGGCGATCAGGCGCTCCGCCGAGCCCTCACCCCAGTTGACGACCCCGGTCGGCGCCTTCTTGCGGACGATCTTCTTCCGCTTCGCTGCGTCGTCGCCGGCTTTGGCGAGCGAGACGGCGTTCTCGATCTCCCATTCGGGAGCCATCACGACGACGTTGCCGTGGGTGTCGTAGCCGGCCCGGCCCGCGCGACCGGCGACCTGGTGGAACTCGCGCGCGCTGAGCTGGCGCATCTTGGTGCCGTCGTACTTGCTGAGGGCGGTGATCATGACCGTGCGGATCGGCACGTTGATGCCGACGCCGAGCGTATCGGTGCCGCAGATCACCCGCAGCAGACCGCGCTGGGCGAGCGTCTCGACGAGGCGGCGATAGCGCGGCAGCATCCCGGCGTGGTGAACGCCGATGCCCGAGCGCACGAGCCGCGACAAGGTTTTGCCGAACGCCGTCGTGAAGCGGAATCCGCCGATCGCCTCGGCGATCTCGTCACGTTGCGCGCGAGTGGTGAGCGCGACGGATGCCAGGGCCTGCGCCCGCTCGAGTGCCGCCGCCTGCGCGAAGTGCACGATGTACACCGGGACCTCGCGCTCGTCGACGAGCATGGTGAGCACCTCGTGCACGGGGCGGCGCTCGTAGGAGAAGTGCAGCGGCACGGGACGATCGACGCCGGTGACGAGCGCGACCGGACGGCCCGTGCGGCGCTCGAGATCCTCGGCGATCGGGGTGACGTCGCCCAGGGTCGCGGACATCAGCACGAACTGCGCGCGCGGGAGGAGGAGCAGCGGCACCTGCCACGCCCACCCGCGGTCGGGATCGCCGTAGAAGTGGAACTCGTCCATCACGACCTGGTCGACGGCGGCATCCGCGCCTTGACGTAGCGCGATGTTCGCGAGGATCTCGGCAGTGCAGCAGATGATGGCGGCATCCGGGTTCACCGACGAGTCGCCCGTCACCATGCCGACGTTCTCGGCGCCGAAGATGTCGACGAGGGCGAAGAACTTCTCGCTCACGAGCGCTTTGATCGGCGCCGTGTAGTACGAGCGGCCGCCGGCGGCCAGGCACGCGGCGTGCGCGGCGATCGCGACGAGCGACTTCCCCGTGCCCGTCGGCGTCGAGAGGATGACGTGCGACCCCGACACGAGCTCGATGATCGCCTCGTCCTGCGCCGGGTACAGCGCGATCCCGCGGTCGGCGCTCCAGCTCACGAAGGCGTCGTAGACCCCGTCGGCGGATGTCTCGGCGTCGAGTCCTTCCATGAGCGCGGTCATCCCTCGAGTCTGCGGCATCCGCGCCGCGCCCGCTGACGCCGGTGCGGCGGAGGGCACTCAGCCGCGCCAGGACTTCGCGGCCAGCACGCGGCCGGCGGCGGCGGTGACCTGCGCGGCGAACGCGGAGTCGGACTGCGCGCGGGCCAGGACGGCGTCGTACATCGCCGGGAGCACCGACGGGTCGGCGGAGACGAGCACCAGGTCGACGCCGGCCCCGATCGCCCGGACGGCGCGGTCGGCGGGCGCGATCGCCTGCACCTGCGCCGCCGCGGAGAGGTCGTCGGTCGTGATGACGCCGGTGAACCCGACCTGCTCGCGGAGGATGCCGGTGACCGCCGCCGACGAGAACGCCGCCGGGTTCGCCGCGTCGATGCGCGAGTAGACGGCCGTGCTCATCATGACGAGGCAGGGTCCGCCCGCGACGAGCTCCTTGTACACGGCGACGTCGGGCGAGCCGGCGCCGATGACGTCGTCGACGACATTCGCCGTGGTGTCGGTGTTCGCCGTCACCCGACCGAGCCCCGGGAAGTGCTTGAACGTCGGCAGGATGCCGGCGGCGCGCATGCCCGCCGCGAACGCGCCGGCCTCGGCGCCGACGGTCTGCGCGTCGTAGCCGTACTGGCGACCGAGCGCGCCGATCGGCGGATTGTCGAACCGGGTGTCGTGGCTCGGGACGATGTCGGCCACCGGTGCGAGGTTCATGTCGACGCCCGCCGCCCCGAGCTGTCCGCCCCAGCGCTCGGCGTTCTGCTGCAGGACGGATGCCGGATCGTCGGCCTGCCGGATGGCATACGGGATGTCGTCGACGCCGGGCCCGCGGATCACCTGCACTTCGCCGCCCTCCTGGTCGGTCGCGACCCACAGGGGAACGCTCGCGGTGGTCTGCGGTGAGACGAGCGCGGTGAACTGCGCCACGACCGGGGCGACGGCCGCGGCCCCGCCCTGCGTTCGTCCGTGCAGGAAGATGCTGCCGACGTGACGGTCGGCGACGGCCGACAGAGTGTCGGGCGAGGCGGATGCCACGTCGGTGCCGACCATGAAGAGCTGACCCACCTGCTGCTCGAGGGTGAGCGCGTCGAC
>JACEFY010000089.1 GCA_016807485.1 Stenotrophomonas maltophilia
TCGCCGCCGCCGGCGCCGCTCACGAGAACCCGGGTGACGGGCGCATCACTCGAGCGGTCGGCGTAGAAGCGCAGCGTGCTGCCGAGGCGGAGCACGAGGTCGTCGATCGCCGCCGGACTCATCGCCGCCGAAGGCCGCGCGCCGCCGCGCGCCGCAGAGCGCCGCCGCAGGGGCACGTCGTCGCCGGTGGATGCCGGCACGGTCTCGAGGAGCTCTTCGATGGGCGCCGCGTCGAACTCTGCGAGCGCGCCGCCGCCCTCGCGCGTGCGGACGGCGGCGGTGGTGATGTCAACGGGGATGATGCGGACGAACCGCGGCGCGCCGTCCTGCACGACGACGACGTAGCTGGTGTGGTCGCCGAGGTAGAGCGCGGCGACGGCTTCGCCCGTGGCTGCGACACGGGTCACCGCACGCGCGAGAGCGAAGGGGGCGAGGTCGACGACCTGCACGTCGACCTTCGCGGCGCCGATCGTGGCGACGAGCTCTTCGACCGTCTCGGCGACCGCCGCGACGAGGAGACCGGTAACCTGGTCGCCCTCCTGCGAGATCGGGTAGAAGTCGAGTACGGCCTGGTCGGCCGGCACCGGAAGGAGATCCTGCACCTGGTACGGCAGCGACTGCGCGAGGAGATCGGGGCGCATGGCCTGGGTCGTGTAGTCGCGCACGAGGATGCGCCGGCTCCCGATGCCCAGAACGACGTTCTTCCCCTTGATTCCGGCGCGCGACCAGAGCTGCCGGATGGCGAGGGTGACGGCATCCTGATCGAAGATCTCGGAGTCCTTCGCCGCTCCAGCCGGCAACGGCACCGACCCGTACGCGACGATGGTCGGGGTCTTCCCCGTCGTCACTTCGGCGGCGCGCACCCCCTCTTCGGTGATCTCGAGCCCGACGACCGTGTTCGCCATGACCTTCTCCTCTCCTTCGTGCGCCCGCTCAGCTGAGCGAGAGCATTCCCACGTACCAGCGGGCGACGGGCTCGCCCACAACGATTCCGAGCCATGCCCCGACCACCATGAAGGGTCCGAAGGGCACGGCGGTCTTGCGCGTCGCGCGGCGCGACAGCATGAGCGCGACGCCGACGACGCCGCCGATGAGGAAGGCGGCGAAGGCGCCGACGACGACAGCGCCCCATCCCGCCCAGCCGAGCGCGATGCCGAGCACGCCGGCGAGCTTGACATCGCCGCCGCCCATACCGCCGGGGCGGATGGCGCGCAGCAGCCAGTAGAAGGCGAAGAGCGCGGCGCCGGCGATGGCGGCACGGAGCAGGTTCTCCCACGCCGCGCCGAAGAGGCAGGCGACGGTGAACAGCACGCCGAGCACGATGTAGCTGGGGAGCACGATGGCGTTCGGCAGCCGCCGCGTGTCGAGATCGATGAGAGTGAGCGCGATGCTGATGGCCGCGAGGTAGAGATAGGCGAGAGCCACCAGCACGAGCGCGATGGGCGGGAGTCCGGGAGACGCATCGAGCGCACTCCACACGATGCCGAAAAACGCGACTCCGGTGGCGAGCTCGACGAGCGGATAGCGCGCCGAGATGGGTGCTCCGCAGTGCGCGCACTTTCCGCGCAGCGCGAGCCACGAGATCACGGGCACGTTCTGCCACGGCCGCACGGGAGCATCGCACGAGGGGCACTGACTGGGCCGGTTGAGCGAGATGCCCGCCGGAACGCGGTAGACCACGACGTTGAGGAACGACCCGATGATGAGCCCGAAGACGCTGGCGACGACGAGCAGGAAGATGGCGACGGGCGTCACGGGGTCCACGCAGACAGATCGATGTACGGCACGTCACGCTGGCGCATGAGAGCGCCCACCGTCTTCGTCTCGACGCTGATGCCGTGCTCAGCTCCCATCCCCGGGAGGCCGATCGGGTCGGCGGTGAAGGTGAACTTGCCGCCCGGGTTCCAGGAGCCGCCGTACAGCGTTCCGCTCCACTGGTCGATGCCCATGCTCCCCACGTCGACGGTGCACGGGGTGTACCCCATCGCCCGCACGGATGCCTCGATCACTGTGCCGTTGATGTACAGCTTCGACTGGCCGGATCCGCAGGTGGGGTTCGAATCGCCCGGGGTGCGATCTTCCGTGACGATGAAGAGCGACGGCTTGCCCACAGCGCTAGGCGATGCTTTGACCTTGAGCGGCGTGAGGTCGAATTCGTTCGCCAGGAGCACGAGGTTCTTCTTGAGCTGCACCACCGGACTCGAGCCGTTGTTCGAGGAGAGTTTGCCGCACGCGCGCGCATCGACCACGGTATCGGTGGCGAGGTTGCCGAGCCAGGTCGTCCACCCGGTACCGGGCGACGCATTGAAGTAGTCGCACGTGCCGACACCGCTGCCGGAGTTGACGAGCGTCACGACGTTGTAGCCGGGCCAGTCCGCAGCCTTGTACTTGTACTCGAACCACGTCGGCAACACCAAGGGGGGTACGGCGGGGACGGTCGCCGGCCGCACGACCCCGCCGACCACGACTCCCGAGTTCTGCGTGTAGGTCCGACCTGAGGGAAAGGTCAACGAGCCTTGAATGCGGACGTTGCCGAGTTGCACGTCACCGGTCGTCGAGACCGATCCGCCGATCGTTTTGCTCTCCCAGCCGAACTCGAGCCGGCCATTGGCCTGGATGTTGCCGTTGATCGTGCCGCGGACCGTGTTGGCTCCCGTGCCGCGCAGAGTGAGGTCACTTCGGAAGATGTCGCTTCCGCAGCACATGTCGAGCGTGCCGCCCGCCGCGACATTGCCCGAGATGTCGCAACCCGACTGGGTCTTCAGATCGCCCTTGACGGTGAGGGTTCCGGGGATCTTGGCGTTGCAGTTGAACTGAGTCGACTGGGGAATGACGATGTTGACCTTGCGGCCGGGGTCGGTGACTTCGACGTTGGAGTTGAAGGTGATGGTGTTCGTGCCGAAGAAGACCATGTCGCCGCCCACACCCACAGAGGAGGCAAACGCGAAGTCAGCCTGGACAGCAGTCTTCGCGCCCCGCACATCCGCGTTCACACGCACCATCGCGGTGTCGGTCGTGCACGACACAGAGTAGGCGTATGTCGGACTTCCGGCGTCGCTCGACACAGCGGTGCTCGCTACAGTCAACTTGCTGGGAGCGGTCGGACAGGCGGTCCCCCCAGTCTTCAGTGACGCAGTGACGGCTGCCAACCCTGCGTCTGCCGTCGCCCGCGATTCGGCGCGCGAGCGGGAGTCGGTGACCATGCCCGCTGTGTTCACGACGATGCTGCTGAGCGCGAGGCCTCCGACCGTCAAGACCAACATGATGATCAGTACCACCACGAGGGTCGAGCCGGACTGATCGCGACGGAGATCGTCGAACTTCACCAACATGCGATCGCTCCCGTCGGTGCGACGGCCTGCGCCGTCATTCCGTCCGCGATCCGGACGGTCTTCGGTTCTTCGCCGACAGTGACGTCGAGTGTCGCTTGCACACCTTTCGACCCGACCAGAACGAACGGGACGGTTCCGGTGGGCGCCGACACCTTGTCGAAGGGGCGCTGTGTGGACTTGCCCACGAGCGCAGCCCAGGTGGACGCATCCGTGCCGCGGGCGGTGGAACCGGCGCTGTAGCGAACGGATTCGTTCAGGACGACCCACGCTCGACACTCCCACTCCCAGGTGCCGGTATAGCTGGCGGACGGTTTGGCGACGACCGCGTCGACCCGCGTCCCTGAGCCGCTGACGCGTATCGCCGTCGCGTTCCGGAGCGAGTCAGCCATCGTGGTCCGCAGGACGTTCGCCTGACCCGTCGCCGTGTCGCGCGCTATGGCTTTCTGCTGGCTCGTCCATCCGTTGATGAACGTCATGGCGAGCAGGCCCAACAAGAGTGAGGAGACAAGGATCACCACGATCAGTTCGATGAGACTCATTCCGCTGTCGTCAGAGTCGATGTTCATGCGCGAGGAGGCCATCACGCCGCCGTCACCAGGATGCGGCTTCTGAGCACTTTTGTATCGCCGTCCCGGGCCGTCACCCGCACCGTCACCAGGATCGCGGCGGGTTTGCCTGCTGCCGCCCCGGTCGGACACGCATCGACCGTGACGCTGCGCGAATAGCCGGCAGGTATGACGATGTTCGGGAGAGTCGACGGATCGCTGTCGACAAGTTGGGTGGCGGCAGCTCGCAGCTGCGCGCACGTGGTGTCCGTCGTGGGCTGAACGGGAAACTGCGCGCGCAGCGCGGCGAGATGCGCGTCGGCGAGCGCAGTCGTCTCGACCGAATCGCGGTTATCGACGCTCAGGCGCACAGCGCCGATGAGAAGAGGGAGCACGGCCAGCGACAGCACCGCGAGCAAGAACATCGCGATGAGAACCTCGACGAGGCTCAGGCCGTCGTCTGTGCGCTGGAACACGCGGCACCTCCGGGGGACGGCGGGGGAAATGGGGCTACTGCTCGGTGTACGTCAAGGCCGACCCGTCGGGTACGGGCCGGCCTTGACGAGTGGTGGCGCTGATTAGCAGCCGGGCCCGACCTTATAAGCCGAAGCGAGGTCCTTGTAGGTCGGCGAGGCAGCATTGAACCCCTGCACGCAGAAGTTGTCAGTCGACACGGTCGCGGCGTTGCTCACAAGGCTCAGCGTCGCGCCATCCTTGTTGAGGTTGGTGAACGAGACTGCACTAGCGGCTGTTCCCTGAGCGAGCTGCGCGGCCGTCTGGGAAGCGCCATTCGCCACAACAGTCTTGATTGCGTTGTCCTTCGCCTGATTCTGGATGTTCAGGAAGATCGGGATCGCGACGGCGGCGAGGATGCCGAGGATGACCACCACGACGATCAGCTCGATGAGCGAGAAGCCCTCGTCACCGTTCTCCTCGCGGCGGGCCTTCTCGGCCTGGACATAATTGCGGATGGTGCTGCGCATGCGCGTGCCTCTCCATGTGGGGGGATTGAACAGGACGCTCCGCACACGTCAGGGCGCTCCGGGGGGAAGACGCACATCGGGGGGGATCTCGGATTCGGGTCGACTCCGGGATTGTGCTGAGCTGGTTGAGGATTGCCCGCCGCGAGGACGTTCGTTCCTCTCCCGGGACTAATCATTAGAGGTCTCTCATCTTGTTGTCAATGAGAAATGTGAGACGAATGTGAATTCGGTGTGTCCTCGCCGGGAGCCGGCGGTGGCCAGGGCCACCGCTCAGAGGTCCAGCACGTCCAGACTCACGACGACCGTCTTGCCCTCAGAGATGCCCTCGGCATCTCGCACCGCCCTCTTCAGCGGTAGTACGTAGGTACCACGTTCGGCGTCGGGGAAGATGGACGTCCGCCACGACGAGCCGCCGATGCGCACCGCTACGCGCACAGCGCCGAAGCCGCGCCGCGGCCGAGGGATCTCCCGGATCAGGTCGCTCACATCCGCGGGAACGGTCGCGAAATACCAGTCCTCGCGGCGCGCGGACCACCGGAAGACCTCACCCGCGAACTCGACCTGCATGCGCCCAGCGTAGCGACAGCGCGCAGAGGTCATACCGCGCGGCGTCGTATCCATGTACGAGTGTCTATGCCGGAATGCCCTCAGCCCGGGATGTCGCGCGAACCTGGCAGTGTGTCCCCAATCTGACCGCGCCTGCGCCGTCCCGACCGCCGAGGGCTCATACTGCGAACACCGGAGATCATGTTCGCGTCGTCGACGTTCGCACAGTGACTCTTCCCCGCAAACAGGGGCCATCATGGCCACGTCCCGCTCCTTCCGCCCTGTCATCTCGACCCTCATCGGTCTCGGTTTCGCCGCTTCGCTGGCGGTGATGGCCACCACATCGGCATCGGCGGCGACCGTGATCGATGGCCCCATCGACCTCGGAACCGCCGCCACCTACGGCGTCCTCGGCGCGAGCGCCGTGACCAACACCGGCCCCACGGTCGTCAACGGCGACCTCGGCCTCTCCCCCGGCACCTCCATCGCGGGGTTCGGCGCGGCGCCGAACGGCACCGTCAACGGCACCGTGCATCAGACGGATGCCGCCGCAACCCAAGCCCAGCAAGACACCACGACCGCCTACAACGTCGCCGCATCGCTCACGCCTGTCCAGACGGGTCTCACTGAGCTCAACGGGCTGTCGCTGACGCCCGGCGTGTACTCGGGTGGAGCGCTCGCCCTCGCCGATGCCGGCGAACTGACCCTCGCCGGCAGTGCCGAGTCGGTCTGGGTGTTCCAGACGGCCTCGGAGCTGACCATCGGATCGGGCAGCCGCATCATCATCACCGGCGGCGCCAGCTCGTGCAACGTCTTCTGGCAGGTCGGCAGCTCCGCGACCCTCGGCACCGCGGCCCAGTTCCAGGGCACCGTCCTCGCGTAGCAGTCGATCACCGTCACGACCGGCGCCACCGTGGTGGGCCGGCTACTCGCCCGCGTCGGCGCAGTCACCCTCGACACGAACACCATCACCGCGTCGAACGGGTGCCCCGCACCGGGCACCCCCTCCGAGACCGTCGCGCCGGTGATCACCTCCGGAGCGCCCGACGGCGCGACCGCGGGGCAGCCCTACTCCTACACGGTGGCGGCGACCGGATCGCCGACCCCGACGTTCAGCGCGACCGGCCCCCCCGACGGGCTAACGCTCGACGGGGCGACCGGCGTCGTGTCGGGCACGCCGACCACCCCGGGGGCGTCGACCGTGACGATCACGGCATCCAACGGCACCGCCCCCGACGCCACGACCGATGTCACGATCGCCGTCGCGCCGGCAGCCCAGTTGCCGACGGAGAGCACTCCGGCATCGCCGGCCCCCGTGGCGGGCACCCCGACCGGCGACGACACTGCGACGCTCGACGATGGACGTCGGCTGGCCGCGACCGGCGGCACACCGACGGCGCTGCTGAGCATCACGGCGGCGGCTCTCGCAGCGGGGGTCGGCGGCATCCTCCTCGTCCGGCGACGTGCACGAATCCACGCGTGAGCCGGGCTACGGGTGGATGATCACCGGCGTTCCCGGCGGCAGCTGGGCCAGGCGGTCGGTGGCGGCGGCATCCAGGTAGATGCATCCGAACGAAACATCTCCCGAGCGCACCCGGTAGTAGTGGAACGCGGTGACGGCCACATCTCCCCCGTCGAAGCCGGCCATCGCCGGCGACTGCACGCCGAGGTAGGTGAGCGCGTGCCCCTGCGTGTAGTCGAACTCGGGCACCACCGTCGTCCACATGACGAACGTGCGACCGACCGGGGTGGGCGTCGACGGCTTGCCCCACGCGAAGTCGTCGGCGACGCGCTCTGAGCCCGCGCCGCTCACGATGTCGATCGTGTGCGCGGTGAGGTGCACGTCGACGTAGGAGGTGACGGGCCGCAGCTCGACGTCGGCGAGGCGGAGCCATCCGACGGTCTGCGCCGCATTTCCCTCCGGCGGCACGCCCTGCCGCCCCGCCAGCATGACCTTCACCCAGTGCGTGTCGCGGACGATCACAGGCACTGTGGTGCCGCCGTAAGCCGCCTCGCGCGGGAGGTATCCGACGGGCTCCCCCGCCGGATCGGCGAAGATCGGCGCGGCCCCGAGCGGCTGCGCGAGCTCGCCGGTCAGAGCACCGAACGGGTCATCGTCGACGGGGATCTCGGGCGTGACCGACCACACGTCGATCGGGGTGAGCCCCGCGACGTCGTAGACCGTGGTGTTCTCGGCAGCACCGACGACGGGTTCGGATGCCGGCAGGGCTGCGGCGCCGGCGGCATCCGCGGGAGCGCCCGTGTCCGCGGCATCCACCCCCACGCTCACACGGTCCGGCAACGCCTTTGCGGGCACCTGCGGTGTGAGCGCTACCGCGGCGACCAGCGCTGCGCCGCCCACGGCGGCGAGCGCGGTGACGACCCACGGTGCCTTGCTCACGCTTCTATCGTCGCGTGTTTCACCGCATCCGGGCACGATCTGTCGCCATCGCCCCGCCGCGGCGACCAAAGCTACCCGCAACGTCACGCGCGACGCCCGGCCCCGCGTCCCGTGCCCCGCATCCCGGGCAAGATCCGTCGCCATCACCCCGCCGCGGCGACAGAAACTGCCCGCAACGTCACGC
>JACEFY010000009.1 GCA_016807485.1 Stenotrophomonas maltophilia
GAGATGGTGATGAGGAGCGCCCTGCTTCACGCCCACGGGGCGATGGATCCGGGTGTCGAGTACGCGCCGGACATGGAGATCTCACTGCGCCTTGCGGCGATCGCGGACATCGCCCGCGTCGACGATGCCGATCAAGCGCTGCATCGCGAGCACGCCGCGAGCATGAGCGAGACAGACGGATCCGGCATCCTCGTGGACCTCGCCGCTCGGGCGAAGGCATTCGATCACGCGTTCGCAGCGACGGCCGAGGCATTCGACGACGGCGGGGTGCTGGCCCGGAGAGCGCGCTGCGCACTTGCGAGCGACGCGCTGCGCCACGCCGCGTCCGCGGTGGATCGCGGACGCGGCGGACCGCATGTCGGGCAGCTTCTGGACTTCGCGCGACGCACCGATCCCGCGATCGCTTCGAGTCGGATCTTCCGTCGCGTCGCGGCGACGAGACGCCGTACTCCGGTCGGCGACGTATTCGCGGCGGGGCGTCGGGCGCTGCGCAAGCTGCGGGCGGAGCTGTACTACGTGCGGTGGGCGGAGCGGGGAATATGACGTCGATGGCACGGCATGTGATGACAGGGGAGGTGGCCGCATGAGCGGGTGGAAGAGGTTCGGCGCGAAGGTCCAGCGCGCGCGCCGTGTCGGGGCGAGGGGTCTCGCACAGCGACTCGCCCAGCGCGCATACATCGCGACCGGAGCGGCTGAACTCCGGTTCAACCTGGATCTCGACGATGTTCTGACGACTGTTCCCGAGCACCTGCCGTTGCCGTCCGCGCCGCTCGAGCGGGACCGCGCTGCCGTGGTCGGATGGGTGATGACGCCCCCCGCCCCGGGCTCCGGGGGACACACGACGCTCTTCCGCATGATCGCCGCGTTGGAACGCCGCGGACAGCGCTGCGTCGTCTTCATCTACGACAAGCACGGGGTGCACATCGACGAGCTCACTGCGCGCCTGCGGCAGCACTGGCCCGCGGTCGCCTCGGAGGTGAGAGATGCGCGTGCGGGTATCAGTGGTGTCGATGCTGTCGTCGCGACATCATGGGAGTCTGCGCACGCCATCGTGCGACTGGGACGGGAACCCATGCGCCGGCTCTATTTCATCCAGGACTACGAGCCGTACTTCTACGGCCATGGCGCAGAGTACGAGTTCGCGGCGATGACCTATCGGCTGCCTTTCCGGAGGGTCGTGCTCGGTGAGATGCTCGACGGAATGATCCGGGAAGCGACGGGCCTGCAGAGCGATGTGGTCCCGTTCGGATGCGATTCGTCGGTGTACCGGATGCCGGAGGGGACGCCGGGCCGGCGATCGGGAATCGTGTTCTACTGTCGCCCCGACTTTCCTCGGCGTGGCTACGAACTTGCCTGTGTGACGCTCCGGGAATTCCACCGTGCACACCCCGAACAGGAGATCCACGTCTACGGTGCCGCGCCTCGAGGCTTGGGCGTTCCCCACACCTTCCATGGGCGGATGACCCCGGAAGAACTCAACGCGCTGTACGGACGAACGATCGCGGGTCTGGCGATGTCGTTCACCAACATCACCCTGGTGGCCGAGGAGATGCTCGCCGCCGGGAACATCCCGGTCATCAACGACATCCCACTTGCGCACCGCGTCCTTCCTCACCCGCACATCCGGTGGGCTCCGCCGACCGCGGACGCCCTTGCACGTGCGCTGCACGAGGCGGTGTCCCGAACCGACATCGCCGATGCGGCGGCCGCTGCCGCCGCATCGGTCACGGCGCGCTCGTGGCAACCCACCGACGATGCCATCGTCCGCATCATCGAAGAGGAGATCTTCGGGGCTGCCCCGGTTGAAGAGGGGGCGCGGGTCTGATGCGCACCGGCATCCATCACCTCCTCTCCGAGCGGGCTGCGAGTCATCCCGACTCTGCGGCGCTCACGTACCGGGATGTGACGCACACGTACTCGGACGTGTGGCGGTCCACCCGGCGGGCAGCTCATCAGCTGCAGGCGCTCGGACTGCTGGCCGGCGAGCGTGTCGCCGTCTATCTGGAGAAGCGTCTCGAGACGGTCGCGGCACTGTTCGGCGCGTCGGCCGCCGGCGGAGTCTTCGTTCCGATCAACCACGTGCTCAAGCCGCCTCAAGTCGGCTACATCCTCTCCCACAGCGGTGCGCGCATCCTGATCACATCGCGCGACCGACTGGACCAGCTCGCGTCGATTCTGGAGGGCACGGCAGTCGAGCACATCATCGTCATCGGAGATGTCGATGGAGTCCCGAAACTGACCGGTGACGTCCACCGGTGGGGTGACGATGAATCGACCGGGCCCGAGCGCGCGCTCGCCACCACCATCGACATCGACCCTGCGGCGATCCTCTACACATCGGGAAGCACCGGGCGGCCGAAAGGTGTCGTGCTCAGCCACCGCAACCTGATCGTCGGGGCCGAGAGCGTCAGCTCGTACCTCGGAAACACGAGTGAGGACGTGATCCTCAGTGTGCTGCCTCTGAGTTTCGATGCCGGCCTCAGCCAGATCACGACGGCGTTCGCCGTGGGCGCGCACTGTGTGCTGATGAACTACCTCTTCCCGAACGATGTCGTCAAGCTCTGCGCACAGCACCACATCACGGGCGTGACATGCGTTCCTCCCCTGTGGATTCAATTGGCCGACGCGACGTGGCCGCCGGAGGTCGCCGACCGCCTGCGGTACTGGGCGAACACCGGAGGTCGGATGCCTCGCTCGACGCTCGACCGTCTGAGAGCGACGTTCACGCAGGCGGAGCCGTTTCTCATGTACGGGCTGACAGAAGCGTTCCGCTCCACTTTTCTCGATCCTGCCGAGGTCGATCGTCGATCCTCGTCCATCGGGAAGGCGATCCCCAACGCCGAAATCCTCGTCCTTCGTCCGGACGGCACCCCCTGCGCGCCCGGCGAGGAGGGGGAGCTCGTGCACCGTGGAGCGCTCGTCGCGCTCGGCTACTGGAACGATCCCGAACGCACGGCTGAGCGGTTTCGCCCGGTGCGGGGCGACGATCAGTCGTGGCGTGCCCCGGAGCGAGCTGTCTGGTCCGGCGACACGGTGGTCAGGGATGAGGACGGTTTCCTCTTCTTCGTGGGCCGCGCCGACGACATGATCAAGACGTCGGGATATCGGGTGAGCCCCACCGAGATCGAAGAGGCCGCTTATGCGACGGGGCTCGTCAGAGATGCCGTCGCGATCGGGATCGAGGACGCTGTCCTCGGGCAGCGAATCGTCCTGGTCGTGACGCCGGTCGGCTCCGGGCTGGATCCCTCCGAGCTGGTGGCTGGGATGAGATCGGCGATCCCTGCCTACATGCTGCCCAGCCACGTCGACGTGCGCTCGGAACTTCCCCGCTCTCCGAACGGAAAGTTCGACCGCTCCCTACTGTCCTCGGAGGTCTCCGCATGAAGCCGCACGAGCACGTCGCCGTGTTCGACACGATCGACGGTGAACTGAACATGGGCGGGATGCCCCTCAGCAGGCTCGCTGCGCGGGTCGGCTCCACACCGTTCTTCGCCTACGACCGCCGCGTGCTCGACGCGCGCATCGATCTGTTGCGGCGGGTTCTGCCGACGAGGATCGAGCTCAGCTATGCGATGAAGGCAAATCCGATGCCGGCTCTCGTCCAGCACCTCGCCACGCGCGTCGATCGCATCGATGTGGCATCGGTGGGAGAGATGCGCCACGCGCTCGACACGCCGATCCGCCCGGACCGCGTCAGCTTCGCCGGCCCCGGAAAGACGCCTGCCGAGATCCGGCAGGCGGTCGCCGCAGGCATCCTCATCGAAGTCGAATCGGCGACGGAGCTGCGCAGGGTCATCGCCGCGGGTACAGACCTCGGCGTGGAACCGCATGTGGCGATCCGGGTGAATCCGGACTTCGCCGTCAAGGGATCGGGAATGCGGATGGGGGGCGGTCCGCAACAGTTCGGGATCGACGCCGAGCAGGTGCCTGCTGTGCTCGCGGAGTTCGGTGGATCGGTCGACGTGCTCGGGTTCCATGTCTTCGCGGGCTCGCAGAACCTCAACGCCGAGATCATCGCCGAGGCGCAGCGTCGCACGGTCGACCTCGTCACGGACCTCGCGGAGCATCTTCCCGCTCCGCTGCGGTACCTCAATCTCGGCGGCGGATTCGGCGTGCCGTACACCGAGAAGGATCGGCCGCTGCAGCTGGAGGTCGTCGCGGCGAACCTGGCTGAGCTCCTGGAGGGCCCCATCGCCGGGCGATTTCCCGATGCGAGCCCCGTCATCGAACTGGGGCGCTTCATGGTCGCGGAGTGTGGCGTCTATGTGACCCGCGTCGTCGACCGCAAGGTCTCGCGAGGGAAGACGTTTCTCATCGTCGACGGCGGTATGCACCACCAACTCGCTGCCTCGGGGAACTTCGGTCAGGCAATCCGCCGCAACTACCCCGTGGCGGTCGGGAATCGGGCGGCCAGACCCGACGACGACACCGTGACGGTCGTGGGATGTCTGTGCACCCCTCTCGATCTGCTCGGCGACGATATCGCATTGCCCGCTGCGGACATCGACGATCTGATCGTGATCTTCCAGCAGGGCGCGTACGGGTTGACTGCGAGCCCGACGGCTTTCCTCGGACATTCGGCTCCTGCCGAGGTCCTCGTCTAATGTCACAAAGGAGCAAACAGATGACCACTGACACACTCGACGCGGTGCGTGCCGTGCTGATCGAATCGCTGGAGCTCTCCCAGAGCCCCCACGAACTCCATGCCGACACGCCACTCTTCGGCGCGTTGCCCGAACTCGACTCGTTCGGGGTGGTGGCGCTGGTGGGATCACTGGAAGATCGTTTCGCCATCACCATCGACGACGACGAGTTCGGCGAGGAGCTCTTCGAATCGGTCGGCTCGCTGACGGATTTCGTGCAGTCCAAGCTGTCTGTGCATTGACCTCGTGATGAGCTCCTCCGGCCTGCCTGGGTTCCTCGCGGTGGCTGCGTCAGCTGAAGCGCCGCCGACCACGATCGACGGAGCGCACACGGAGCGACACGGGGGAGTGGACCTGCACTACTGGGGCCGGTCGCCGGTCGCCGGGGAGGCCCGCGGGTGCGCCTCGGTGATCGTCTCCCGGTCTGCGCGCCGCGCAGCCGGCGCGGTTCCCGATCGCGAAGTCGCCGACCACCTGCGCCGCGATCCCGAGGCCCTGATCGATCTTCTCCCGCCGTTCGCTGCCGTGCGCGGCGACGACCGAGGGGTGCAGGTCGTGACGGACTCGTTGGGGTTCCAGCACGTCTTCCGCAGCGACAGCGGAACGGCGCTGTCGACATCCGCACTCCTCATGGGAGCCCTCACGAACGCTCCCTTGGACAAGAAGTCGGTCGGCATCCAGTCGCTTCTGGGATGGCAATTGGGGGAGCGCACGACGTTCGAAGGCGTTCGGAAGCTTCGGCCCGGTGCGGTCGCGCGGATGGATCCGGCGGGCACCCGCGTACAGCTCCCGGACGCGACGACGGGCGAGCCTCTGCCTCGGGCCGAGGCGGTCAAGCGGGCCGCCGCGCTCTTGCGCACCTCTCTCACGGCGCTGCTCGACGATCATCCGGACGCCGTCCTCCAGCTGACGGGGGGAATGGACTCGCGGCTGCTCCTGAGCGCCATCCCGGCATCCCGTCGGCGGGGACTGCGGGCGATGACCCTGGACGTTCCTGGCAAAGGGGACGTGGCCGTGGCGCGCATGCTGGCGGAGCGCTACGGCATCGCACATGTCGTACGGGGACTGACCGCAGTCGACACGGTGTCGCCCGAGGATGCCTGGGAGCTCTGCCGTGGGGCGTCGACCCGGCTGGATGCCATGTCGGATCCCGTGGCGCTCGCCGCGCAGCAGATCGCCGAACGTGCTTTCGATCAGGGTGTGCGGATTTCCGGGTTGGGGGGCGAGGTCGCACGGGGGTTCTACTACGTGGGGCGTGTCGTGGATCGTGCCTACTCGAGAGCGGACGCGGAGCGATTGGCTGACTGGCGGATGTTCGTCAACGATGCGGTGGAGCCAGGTCTGCTGACGGACGAATTCGCGGAATGGGCCCACCGGGTGGCCGTCGACGAGGTGTACGAGGCTCTCCGCGAGGGTGGTGACGAGTGGTTCCGGGCGACCGACGATCTGTATCTACGTCATCGCATGCAGCGGTGGGCGGGAGCGAGCGACGTCGCCGTGAGCGCAGATCGTCTCGTCCTCAACCCGATGCTCGATCACGACTTCCTGGCGATCGCTCGCCGTCTCACACCGCAAGACAAAGCGCACTCTCGCTTCCTCGCCGAACTCCAGGTGGAACTCGACCCCGAGTTGAGCCACTACCGGCTGGATGGGCGGCCCGCGCCGGCCAGATACGCCGAGCCCCCGTTCTGGGCTCCGATCGCGAGAGCGGCCAGCACCGGCTCGCGTGGCGCACGGAAAGCGATGCAGCGCATCCAGCGGGGCAATCGGCCGCCTGCCGGAGGTGAGGTGATGGCGGCGAAGGTGGTCGCGCACTGGCGGAAGAATCAGACGGTGGTCTCCGCGGTCGCCGAACTCCCCTTCGTGCGCCGCGAGTGGATCGAGGCGATGCTCTCGGGGGCGATCGAGCCTCGTCCGAGTTCGGTCGCCTTCCTCACCAACGCGATCGTCGCCACGGGCGGCTGACCCGCGCTCACGCGACCGTGATCTGCTCATAGAGCTCTTCCATGCGATCTATTCGCTGTTCCCAGAGATGGGTGGACAGCACGCGATGACGACCGGCGGCGCCCATTGCGCGGCGCAGGGAGGCATCCTCGACCAGTCTTCGGACAGCGAGCCCGGTGTCTTCCGCGAGTTGCCGAGGGTTGTCGGCTTCGAGAACGATGGCGCATGTCGCATCGACGCTCGAGCCGGGCCCGCCTCGACCGCAGACGACCACGGGGAGCCCCCAGGCCATCGCCTCCAGACTGACGTTTCCGCCGGGTTCGCGATAGCTCGGGAACACGAAGATGTCCGCCCGTCGGTAGAAGTCGTCGACGACGCTCCGTGAGACCGCCCCGTGGAAGGTGATGCGGTCGGCCACGCCGAGCTCGGCTGCGGTGATCTCGCATCGCTCGCGATCATTGCCATCGCCGAGCACGTCGAGCGCGACGTCGAGGTCGCGAATAGAGGCCAGTGCTCGAATCAGATCGCGGAGCCCTTTCGTGCGCACGATGCGGCCGACGTGGAGGAGTCTGACGGTGCCACGTCGGGCCGAGCGGTCCACCTCAGCGGGCACGTCCTCGATCGCGGTCTCGCTGAGTATCTGGAAGTTCCGCAGCGTGAGGTCCTCCAGGAAATCTCCCACGTAGCCGGCGATCCCGACGACGCAATCCGCGGATTCATATGTGCGTCGGAGAAGAGGGTCGCGACGCATGCGCCAACGGTCGAGGGTGCGAACGCGCTGGTACCACGGCGTTTCGCCTTCCTCGGCGACGAAGGCGGGCGGCGA
Source organism: Stenotrophomonas maltophilia (assembly GCA_016807485.1). Taxonomy (GTDB): domain Bacteria; phylum Actinomycetota; class Actinomycetes; order Actinomycetales; family Microbacteriaceae; genus Microbacterium. The sequence continues at coordinate 7,414 of JACEFY010000009.1, forward strand.
GTGCAGACTCCCGCCGACGGGACCGATGATGAAGGGAATGCCCAGACCGGCCCCAGGGGACGGGTAGCGCATGGCGACCGGAACGACTTGATGGATGATGTCGAAGCGCTCTCCAGCCGCGAGCCGGCGGCGGATCCACCGCCGCGCCCGGACGTAGAACGGCACGTAGCCGGGTTGCAGAAGACTGTTGAGGCGCTCGAAGCGTCCGACTCCCGGGGGCTCTTGCCATTCGACGACGCGAACGGTCGACAGCTGCGCGGTCATCGGCGTATGACCTCGCTTGTAGGTTGTCAGCAGGGTGACGTCGTAGCGTTCGGCCAGTCGCTTCACCCACTGGAAGGCGACCCATGCCTCACCGACATCTTCCCCGTCACATGCGGGCGCGATCAGCAGAAGCGATTTCATCGTCTTGGGAAGGTCAGCGGGGGAGAATGCTGTCACTCGCGTTGAGCGCTGCGGGCCGAAGGGACGGGCGCAAGAGTGCGCGGAGGGTGGGCCAGGACTTGGAGTGGCCGAGAAGCGCGCGTCTGAGCTCATTGAGCACGGTGAGCACGTAGTAGACGGATGCGCGGGCGGTGCCCGTGCGCCGACGATAGAGACGTATCCGATTGACCTGTTTCATCGTGTGTGTCCGCGCGCTCTCCCCCGAACCTCCGCCGATGTGCATCGCCCCGGCTGTCGGGGTGTAGACGGTGGTCCAGCCGGCGTCACTCGCGCGAAGGCTGAAGTCGGTCTCTTCGGAGTAGAGGAAGTAGCTCTCGTCGAAGCCGCCGATCTGGACGAAGCACTCCATGTCCACAAGGAGGATCGCGCCGACGGCCCAGTCCACCTCGTGTGTCTCGAGATAGGCGGAGGCCGTCTCGATGCGCTCGCTGAAGACGGGCCACCCTGTGAAGCTGAGGCCACCCACGCGCGCCATCGTCGGACCACGGCGGAGGGTGGGAGACAGGGAGCCGTCGGCTTCCCTCACCCGAGGCGCGGCGACGCCCACGCTGCGGCGGCCCAGCGTTCGCAGCAACTCCGGCACCATCCCCGCATCGAGCACGGCGTCCGGGTTGAGGACGAGGACGGCGCGCGCTGTCGGAGACGCCGCAACGGCGCGATTCATCCCCGCCGCATACCCGTCGTTGTGCGCGTGCACGACGGTACAGTCGTTCCGCTCATCCAGCAGACGCCGGGTATCGTCCGACGATCCGTTGTCGACGACCACGACCGAATAGGAGAGCGTGCCCATCGCCGCGGGGATGCTGTCGAGAAGGTCTTCGATATGGCGTTCGCTGTTGAAAGTCACGACCACCGCCGCGATGTCCACAGAAGTAGTCGTCATCGTGCCAGCTCCCCCAGATCGATGTGCGCGTGTTCGATGCGTCGGAGGGCGCCCGCGATCCCTACCGTGAGGAAGAGCGTGCCCATGGTCATCGGGAAGGCGAACGCATCGAACATCACGAGGCAGACGAAGCCGGACAGGATCGAGGCGCAGAGTGCGATCGCGAGGTCGCGGGTTCCTTCGTCGCGGACGGCGACGCTCAGCCGCGCGGTGGTCACGACAGAAACCACACCGAGACAGACGAACGCGACCGTTCCCACCAGCCCGATAGTGACGAGAAGGAGGAGGTACTGGTTGTCGAAGATCCGGTAGATCGGGAGGAAGGTCCCCAGGCCCCGCCCGAACCAGGGATTCTGACGGAAGAACTCCATGGCCAGGGGAACGCTGTCCGTGCGCGAGGCGACACTCGGATCATCGCCGGCGCCGGTGAAAAGCCCCGCAATCGAGTTCACGAAGTTCGGCGCCGTCACCATCATCGTGAGAATGCCGGCGCCACCCACGCCGAGCACGAGCAGCCTTCGATTTCTCGGCCATCCGATCATGCAGACGATGAGCCCGATGGCGACTCCCAGATAGGCCGAGCGCGAGGAGGTCAGGGGAATGATCGCTCCCATCGCCGCCGCGGGGAACCAGCGTGCCATGAGACCGCGCTGCGTGTGGTGGAAGCCGACGTGCAACGCCAGCGGGAACAGGATCGCGAGGATGACGCCGTATTCGATCGGGTGAATGGCGGTACCGGCCGGCCGGGGGTAGCCGTTGCGCGCGCTCAAACCGTATCCGCCGGACGACGTCAGCCCGGGGATGGCCAACTGGTCGACCCACAACTGTCGCGTGAGGACTTGGATGAGGCCGAGGACCGCAATGAATCCTCCGCAGAGCACGAAACGCCACAGCAGGGTGTCGAGGCGGCTCCTGTCGACGACATTGTCGTGTGTGAGCAGCAGTGTGCCCGACCACGAGACGACGGCCAGGACGCCGACGTCAGCGGGGCTGACCTCACCGCCGCTGAGCGGATGAGTCATGGCGAGGACATACGTCACCCCGATGCTGAAGAGCAGGAGGCCCAACGCGATCCGGATCGGTTGCGGTTCCAGCAGAAACCGTCGGGGTGCTCCGAGGTACATGATCAGCCAGAGGAGCATGCTCCCCAGCCCGAACACCATGGAAGGCGCACCCGCAGACCCGAGCGGCCCGAAGATGAGTCGTGACGGGATGAAGAGCAGCAGCACCATGTAGACGGTGAGCCAGCCGAGAGCATCCGCGTGTCGGGTGGTGCGAGCGACCCGCGGAAGCGAGATCGTCAATCTCCGCGTCCGGCTCGAGCCGGCACGGGATACATCTCCCGCGCGAGGAGCATATCGAGCCGAGCCGGCTCCGTCGGCCGCTCATCGTCATGCAGCACGCGGTCGGGAAGGCTGTCGATCGAGGCCTTCCCGCGCGGACGCCGCCTCGTCGGCCGATCCGAATCCGGGGAGTGATCCGCAGCCGCGCGCCGTGCCCGGCGACGCAGCAGCACCCCGTCGAGGGCGAAGGCGAGCAGAACGGTCGCGACGATGCCGGCTCCGGCGGCTGCGATGGCCATGCGCAGCGTGCCCGACGTATTGACCTCGGGTGCGGTATCGACGGCGATCGGCATCGAGGTGATGATCGACGCCGCCGGCGCACCGACTTGCTCTTGCAACCGTTCGAGTTCTGCGGGCACGCGCTGCAGGAGGAAATCGAGTGTGGCCATCGCCGCGGCGGGCGACGTGTCGGTCACGTCGAGCGCGATCACCGGACCGCGTGTCGACGCATCCAGATCCACGGCGAACTCAGCGCTGCTCGATACTTCCGCGACCTCCGCCTGCGCGGTCGAGCTTGCGAAGTAGGCGACCACGATGCTGCCCGGTTGTTCGAGGCCGCTCAGGGCGAGGAAGGGGTTGCCGCCCTCGCCGACGGCGCTCTCGCTCGGCAGGACCAAGACCAATGCTCGTGCGTGGTACTCCGGCGGGCTCACGGCGACGGCGGCTTGAACCAGCCCGGCCGTCAGCGCGATCCCCACCAGAACCACGTACCAGCGCCGCCCCACAGCGCGCACGATTTCCAGAATCACGGAATGCCCCCCATGTGCCTTCCCCAATCGACATCCCCACGAAGTCGAAACAGCACTACCATCAGTATCGGGGATGAGATGGCATTTTGGGAGCTCTTGCGCGTATTTGCTCGACGGTGGCCGATTGTGCTCGCGGGCGCGCTTGTGACGCTGGCGGCCGGGTGGGCTGTCACGCAAGACGACGGCGTGTACTTCACGAGGACGGAGATCGTCTTCCTCGCGCCGACCAGTGATGCGAATCCGAACGCGCTTCGCACCCAGTCGGAAGACGTCATCGACACCGCCGGCCTCGTGGCGAAGCGGATGACGGGGGCTGGGGAGGTCACCAAGTTCGCCTCCCCGGATGTGACCCTGATCGGATTGGGTGTTCGGGATGGGTGGATGCTTCGTCTTCCTGACACCGGAGGTCAGTGGAGCGGGAACTTCACGACTCAACGGCTCATCCTGGACATCGTCGGACCCACTGAGGCAAAGGTCAAGGCGAGCCAGGACGAGCTCACACGCCGGGTCTCCGAGGAATTGGGCGCGATGCAGCGTGAGCGCGGAGTCGATCCCGTCAACGACATCAGCGCGATCGTCGCGCCCGAGACGACGGTCATCTTCCACGTCGGCGGGAACCGCTCGCGCGCTCTCGGAATGACAGCGGTGCTCGGGGTCGGCGGAACCATCGCGGTTGTCCTGTTCGCGGAGTACTGGCGCCGCCGTCGCCTTCGAGCGAGCGATCCGAGGAGTTGGGGAGCGGAGTCATCCGATGTCCCTGAGCTTGTGGATCAGCGCAGGTGAGTGAGGCAACGCGCCCGACGGTCGCGGTGACGCCGATCCGGGACTCCGATGCGCGCGGGGCGGCGCAGTTCCTGTCCGCGCATCTCAACGGCCGCCTGAACGCAGAGTCCTGGCTCGGCCTGTTGCGACCACCCTGGCGAGAATCCGGCGCTGAGAGCGGATTCCAGCTGCATGTCGACGGCGAGCTCGTCGGGGTGTACGCAGCCGTCTACTCCACACGCGAGGTGGCAGGACGGATGATGCGCGTCTGCAATCTCGCGGCGCTGTGTGTTCTCGAGCAGCATCGCTCCTCTTCGCTTCGGCTGGTGCGAGCTGCGATCGGTCAAAAGGGCATGGTCTTCACCGACCTGTCCCCGAGCGGGAATGTGCCCGCATTGAACGGGCGCTTGGGATTCGTGCATCTGGACACGACATCGCGGCTGACAGTGAACCTTCCCTTCCGGCGGCGTCGGGGAACAGTCGTCTCGGACGATCCTCACACCCTGAGCGAAATGCTCACGGGCCGGGACGCGATCGTGTACCGGGATCATCGCGACGCGCCGGCCGCCAATCATGTCCTCATCGTCGATCGCGACCGTTACGCCTACGTGGTGTATCGACGCGAGACCCGAAAGAGACTGCACATCTTCGCGCTGCCGCTCTATGTCGGTGGGGACACCGGTCTGCTCGAAGAGTCGTGGTCACTCGTCGCTCGTCATCTGTTTCGGCGCGGCCTGGTGGCGACGATCGCCGAGCGGCGCATCCTCGGTTTCGTGCCGCGTGGACCCGGCCGGACCATCGCGAAGCCTCGACCGCGGATGTTCAAAGCAGCAGGCGTGGAGCCCGGAGACGTCGACTATCTCTACAGCGAACTGACCCTGATCGAGTGGTGAACCTCGATCAGGGTCAGTTCGTTCGGAACGAGGTCGTCAGTTCGCCGACTTCACCACCGTGCCGTCGTCCCACAGATTGTTCGTCCAGACGGCACCCGGGGCGTTGGTGTCGAACGATGTGATCGGTCCCCACCAGCCGCAGACGTAGCCCCGGCCACCGTCACCCATCTCCGTGCCTCGCTGGTAGACGTTGTTGCTGAACGTGATGTTCTTCGTCTGCCCGGAGTAGGGCTTCCCGGTCGTGGAGCCGCCGTACGAGCAGTAGCCACCGGAGCCGGCGACGATCAGATTGCCGTCGACCGTCACGTTCTGCACGGGATCGAAGTCTGCGTATCCGGTGATGGCCGCCGAGCATCCCGCATCCGGCGGATAGTCGTTCGCGTCGCACGCGATCGTGTTCCCGATGAGCGTGCTGTTCGTGTTGTACCGGATGCCGGACTCGTGGTGCACACCGGAGGTGTCGTTCCACTGCGCATGCACGTAGGAATCCTTAACGGTGCAGTTCGCGTAGCAGTTGATCGATCGCGTGCCACCCGTGACCTCGACCCTCGTCGCCGTGAAGTAGGCGTCACCGATCCCGGTCGCCGGACCGTTGCCGGCGTGGACTTCGCTGTCGGTGATCGTGAAGGAGCCGACGTTGTCGTTGTAGTCGGCGTAGACCGTACCGTTGATGATCGAGTTCTTGATCACCACCCCTTTGGCGAGGATGCGCAACGAGCAGTCGATCTTCTTCGAGTCGATGATCGTGTTCGCCGTCTGGATGGTGCACGGGCCCGTGTACGGCGTCACGGTGATCCCGGCGGGGACGCCCGTCGTGGCCGAGTTCGGGAACTTCCTACCCAGAACGACTGTGCCCTGGCCGGCGGACGGCGATGCCGTCGGCGTCGGGGTCGCGGTCGGTGCGACGGTCGGCTTCGGCGCAGCTGAGGCCGTGGGAGTGGGCGTCGGCGTGGCCGTCGCGGTCGGCTTCGGCGTCGCGGTGGGGGTCGTTGTCGCCGAGGGCGTCGGTGTCGGCTTCGGGGTGACCGACGGCGTCGACGTCGGCTGTGGCTTGCCCGCCGTCGTCTTCGACGGGGCGAACACGACGTCCACCAGATAGTTGGACCCTTGCCACGTGCTGGTCGGGACCTTGCTCGTCGCGCCGTAGCGATAGACGCCGGCGCCCGCCTTGAGCGCAAAACCGTTGAGGGTCTTCGCTGTGGTCAGATCCTTCTCCGTGACCGGATACCGACCGGACGGCGCGTTGTACGAAGCGACGTAGGTCGTACCCGCGGTCAGCGAGACCGGCTTGTTCAGCGTGACCGTGCGCCACCCGGACTGCCGGGACGCGGCGAAGTCGACGCGGGCGAGGACCTTGCCGTCTGCAGTCCACAGCGTCGCCTTGCGCACGCCGGCGGCCTTGCTTCCCTGATAGTACTGCAGTGCCGTGACGGTGCCATTGCCTTTCGGAGTGAAGCGGATGCCGAGTTCGACGGCGGCGCGGTCCGTATCGGCGGCGACCCTGGGCTTCATGGCGTCGGAGAACATTCCGGTGGTCGCGGGCGCGGCGACCGCGGGCGCGACGGCGAAGCCTGCCGTGGCGACGGCGGCGATGACAGCGCCGATGAGGGCCAACCTGCCCGCGCGGATTCGGTGCCGGAGGCGTGGCCGGAGAGGGGAATTGTCAGTCATGGCGGTGGGGGTTCCGATTCGGGGTCTCGCGACAGAGGTGGGGTCTCTGTCGCGCGTTCTTAATGCGGGCTTATGGAAGTATCGCCGACGGCGGATCGACCCTAGAACGGATGAGAGAACCCTCACACGTGCACGTGATCGACACAATACTGAACGAGAACCCCCCGTCACGCGTATGTTTTCGCCGATACGCTGGGAGATCTGGGGAGGCGTCTTCGGGCGCGGCGGGGGGGGATCATGCCGGATTCAGGTGCGCGGCAGCGCAGGTGGGCGCTCTGGGGGCTCGTCTTCTACGCCCTCGCGGTAGGGGTCGTGCTCCTCGCCCCGGTCTCGTACTCGGGGATCGTCAACGCCCTCAGCGACTGGAGCGCACGAACGCTGGGGCTCGACTGGTTCGGCTCCGGGTGGGTCGAATTCACCGCCAACGTGCTGATGTTCGCGCCGCTCGGATTCCTCCTGACGCTTCTGCTTCCGCGCCGATGGCAGGGCGTCGTGCTGGCGGTCACCCTTTCGGTCGCCGCAGAAGTCGTCCAGGCTGTGATCCCGTCCCGTCAGCCCAGCTTGCGTGACATCCTGGCGAACGCGCTCGGCGCGGGTATCGGCGCCGTTCTTGCACTGTGCGTCGTGCGGTGGCGGCGATCGCCGACCGGATCAGCGCAGCCGCTTGACGGTGCTCGCGGCGATGTTCCGGAGCTCTGAGAACCCCGTCCTGCCATGCGCGTACGCTCGCACGGACGACGCGGTGTCGGTGCTCGTCACGCTGTAACGCGCACGTAGCCAGAAGCGTTCGGAGTACGGGAATCGGTCGCTCGTGTAGACCGCGCGGTATCCGCTCGTTCGCAGACGCCGCAGCGCCGTGCGGTCGTATCGTCCCAGGGGCAGCGCCGCCTCGACGACGTCGCCTCCCGATGCTTCCGCAAGTGCGACACGTGCATCATGGAATTCCCGACGAGCCTCGGGCTCACTGAGATCTCGCCACGGCACGTGCGCCCACCCGTGAGTGCCGATGCCCATCCCGGCGGAGCGCAATTCCCGCAGATCCGAGGCCCCGACGCTCGCCGGGTCCGTCAGCCGTCCCGCAAGGGCGAAGAACGTCGCGCGCAATCCCCGATCGAGGAGGGCCGGAAGAGCGACCTCCACGTCCGAACGATTGCCGTCGTCGAAGCTCAACACGACATCGGGGGCGTCCGCGAGCACGTCCAGCACCCGGAGGAACTCATCGGACGCCATCCAGTACGTGCGCTCGCCCTCCTCGCGTTCCTGCGCGCAGGCCCCGATACCGTGAAAGCAGATGTTGACCGTCACGCGAACGACTCCGTGTCATCGATCAACGGCCGGCGCGTGCTCGTGTCCTGGCCCCAGGCGCCATCTCTCATCCGGCGCGCCCGCCATCCGGACAACGCGGTGATCGCGACATACACGATCGCAGCTGCGGCCAGGCGCGGATCGGGGCGCACGACGTCTCGCAGCCACGCCCACCTGTCGCTGCCCCGCACGGTTACTTCCAGCGCGCCCCCCGCGGCAGCCGCACGCATCTGAGCGTTCCCGCGCCGCACGCGCGTCAGCCGAGCGACAAGGTCAGCGGTGCGCATGGGGGCCGCGACGGTGACCTCCACATCCGGCGCCTCCGCTTTCTCGGTCTCGGCGAAGAGGGAGTCGAGGAACAAGTCGTCGGCGATGAGCTCCGGAAAGTCATCGAATCGCCGACGCCCCGTCTCGGCGACCGCGATCATGCCGCGCCCGAAGAGCCCATTGCGGAAAACCGGCAGGCGTTCGTTGATCGCGAAGTAGGCGCGCACCGGCCACGAGCGCCCTGCCGTGTCCACGCGACGCTTCGGCACCGCTGCCAGCGCGCCGGGAGTTTCGGCGAGCAGCGCGAGAACCTTCTGCACGCCGCCGGGCGGGACGATGATGTCGGCATCCAGGTACAGGCGGGGAAACGACGTCGCGACGTGCTCCGCGGCGTTGAGTGCGGCGGCTTTCCCCGGCTGGGGTCGGTCGATCACGATCGCGCCCCGCGCCGCAGCGACGGCTGCTGTGCGATCCCGGCATCCGTTCGCGCTCACGATCACCTCGAGGTGCGGCACGTCCTGCGCCGCCAGCGCGTCGAGGCACGCGGCGATCACCGCTTCCTCGTTGTGTGCCGCGATGATCACACTCACCATTTCCGCCTCCTCATCCCCGCACCACGGTGGGCGACCACGCGTGCTCGATGAAAATCTCCGGGGCTCCCGACCCGTCGGCGGAGAGGGCCCACACGTCGGTGTCGCCGACGGCACCCTCCCGCGGCATCCCGTACAGGATCGTGTCGTCGTCGAGCCATTCGATCTGGTCGTCGATGCTGCGCGGCTCGGGGAGGATGCTGACCTCGCCGGTGGCGATGTCGTAGATCGCCGGCGTCCAATGCACGGTGGCGGCCGCACCCGCCGTCACGCGCTTGAACGCGAGGCGAGTGCCATCCGGCGACAGCGACGGACATTCGACGTTCGCAGCGAGCGTCGTCATCGATCGCTCGGATATCGATCCGCGGACGAGGTAGGTGATGCCCTGCGTCGTCATCCCGACCGTCGCATAGAACGTGTCGTCGTCCACGAATGTGACGCCCCAGTAGTTGCGGTCCACCGGCGCGCTCGGTTGCCCGTCGATCACGAGCTCCCAGTCCTCCAGATCGGCGATGGCGCTCCCGTTGCGAGCATGGATGAGCGTCTGCGTCGAGAACCCGATCGTCGCGTAGGAGTGGCCGGTCACGAAGGACGTCGTCGCCACGTACTCGCCGTCGGACGACATGCGCGTCCGACTCGGGATGCCCGAGAGCGGCCACGCGCCGAGCTCGGTGTCATCGCCGGCATACACCGTCGCCGTATAAGTAGGAGTGATCCCGCGCACGCTCCGCAAGCAGGAGAGTTCGTCCGCCGTCGCGGAGACCCGGTCGCACGCGATCGACGAGAGCGCCCGCGTGGCCCGGGGGTCTTCGATGGGGACGGATGCCACGTGCCCATACCCCTCGCCGGAGGCGGTATTGCGGAACACGATCCGGTCGGCGCCGATGGCGGCCGTCGTCGCCGATGTGTCCACGGCGCTCGCCGCGGACTGGCGGTCCTGGTACTGCACCCACGACGCCGCGCCGACTGCGCCGGTGGCGCCGAGCGCGAGGACGGAGAGGACGGCGATGAGCGTCCAGCGTGCGCGCGCGCTCATGCGGCGTCGATCCGCTCCGCGTCGGTATGTTCCCGCCGGAGGAGGGGGCGCAACAGCACGGCCACGAGCGGGATCGCGACGGCCAGCACGATGGCGACGATCGTCATCGCGACGTCTCGCCCGGCGGCGTACCAGAGCACACCGAATCCGGCGGCGGAGACGAAGCGCGTGAGGGCGACGACGGTCTGCGCGCTGGCGATCGCCGTGGCGCGGGTGTCCGCGGTGGTGAGTTGTGCGGTGAGCGCCGACAGCACGCCGTCCGTCCCCGCGTAGAACGCACCCAGGAACAGGAGGCACAGGACCGTCGACGCGATGTCGGCCACGGGGAGCACGGCGACCACGTACGCAGCCAGCAATCCCGCATGGGCCCAGACGAACACCCGTGCCCGTCCGACGCGATCCGCGAGCCGGCCGAGCGGGATCGCGAAGACGAGGAACGCGACGTTCGTGCCGACGTAGAGCAGGGGGAACCACAGCGCCGCGAAGTCGCTGCGCGCCTGCAGGACGAGGTAGACGAATCCGTCTCCGATCGTGACGAGTCCGAGAATCCCGGCCGCGGCCAACACCCGCCGCATCGGACCGCGCACGACCGAGCGCCAGTCGACCTTCCGGCGTCGTCCGTCGTCGACCGACGTCCGGCGGGCGCGCACGTTGGGGACGATGACCCCCAGGATGAGCACGCCGATGCCGGCGAACGCGAGCGACGCGGCGAAGACGATGTGGAAGCCGTCCGGCACGACCAGGAGGATGAGGAACGCCAGGAACGGCCCGATCGCGGCCCCGATGTTGTCGAGCATCCGATGCACCCCGAACGACCCGGCAAGATGGGCGGGGTCGCTCGTCGCGGTGATCAAGGCGTCGCGGGGTGCGGTGCGGATGCCCTTTCCGATCCGGTCTGCGGTGATGACCGCCGTGAGCGCGGCGAACCCGGTCCACAGGAGCAGCCCGACGCGGGCGACGGCGGCGAGCGCGTAGCCGACGAAGGCGACCCACTTCGGCTGGTCGAGTCGGTCGGACGCGTAGCCCCCGGCGATGCGGACGAGTGCGCTCGTGCCCTGGTACATGCCGTCGAGGACGCCGAACGCGATCGTCGACAACCCGAGGAAGCCGGTGATGTAGAGCGGCATGATGGCCGAGACGGACTCCGAAGAGATATCGGTCAGCATCGAGACGACGCCGAGCGTGATGATGGTGGACGACACCGTTCGCACTCCCTTCGGTGCGCCCCCTTTGCTCTTCGAGGTGGGTGCGGTCGTCAGTGAGATGTACATGTCACTCCGTCCGCAGGGTGGCGAAGACGGTGTAGAGCGTGCCGGTGCCGGACTCGCGGATCGCGAGTGACACCGAGGAGTACGCGTCGGCGTACGTGACCTGATCTGCATCGCCGGTCATCGGCGCGAGGCCGAGCGAAGACCACACCGTGCGGTAGTGCTCCACCACGTCGGCCGGAGCCCGATCCGTGCGGGCGTTCAGCGCAGCCTGCATCGTCGATCCGTCGGAAGACACCGAGGAGTCGATGATCTCCGAGTCTGGACCGGCGCCGGCGACGGCCGCCGGGAAGCCGTCGACGAGTGCGCCCTGTGACGAGGCGTTCTCCGGCAGCGGCACGGTGATCAGCGGCGTGGGTTGCGGGAGGGGCGGCAGTCTGCCGGCATCCGTCTGAGTCGGGGCGGGCTCGACGACCTCAC
>JACEFY010000090.1 GCA_016807485.1 Stenotrophomonas maltophilia
GAGGCTCATCTGCAGGACTTCGACGTGGCCGGGGTGCCCGTGCGCACCGCCGCGCCCGCGGTGCTCTACCCGGGTGGTCCGATCGCCTTCGCGCCGCCGCGCCCCTGGGGCGGCGACGATCCGCACTGGTAGCCGGCGGACGCCGAACGGCCCCCGCTCCGGAGAGCGAGGGCCGTTCGGGAGATGCCGGGTTGCTTACTGCGCGGCCTTGACGATCTCGAGGAGCTTCGGGCTGTTGGCGTACGCCTCGGCCGCGTTCTCCTTGGTGACGATGACCGGCGGCAGCAGGTACGCCGGGACGACCTTCACACCGTTGTCGTACTGCTCGGTGTCGTTGACCTCGGGCTCCTCACCCTTCTGCAGCGACTGGATCATGGTGATCGTCTGCTGCACGAGGAGCGTGGTGTCCTTGTTGATGGTCGAGTACTGCTCGCCCGCCATGATCGACTTGACCGACTCGGCCTCGGAGTCCTGACCGGTGACGGTGAACTTCGTGATGTCGGTTCCGGCCTGCTTCACCGAGGTGATGATGGCGCGGGCGAGCGTGTCGTTCGGCGAGAGCACGCCGTCGATCGGGGTCGACGCGTAGTTGGCGACCATGAGCGAGTCCATGCGGCTCTGCGCGTTCTCGGCCTTCCAGCCCTGCGTGGCGGTCTGCGCGACATCGGTCTGACCCGAGACGACGACCAGCGTGCCGTCGTCGATCTTCGGCTGCAGCACCTTCATGGCGCCGTCGAAGAACACCGCGGCGTTCGCGTCGTCGGGCGAGCCCGAGAACAGCTCGATGTTCCACGGTGCGCCGTGGCCGGAGCGCGCCTCGAGCCCGTCGAGCAGAGCCTGGCCCTGCAGCTCGCCGACCTTGAAGTTGTCGAACGCGACGTAGTAGTCGACGTTCGGCGTGTTCTCGATGAGGCGGTCGTAGGCGATGATCTTCACGCCGGCGTCGGCGGCCTGCTGCAGCTGGGTACCCAGCTGCTTGCCGTCCTTCGCGCCGATGACGATGACCTTCGCGCCATTGGTGATCATGGCCGAGATCTGGTTCTGCTGCTCGGCGACGGTGTTCGTGGCCGGTGCGTACTGCACGTCGGGCTTGAAACCGGCATCCTTCAGACCCGACGTGAACAGGTCACCCGCGAGCACCCAGTTCTCGGAGGTCTTGTCGGGAAGCGCGACACCGATCAGCGAGTCGGCGGCGAAACCGGCGGCGGCGCCTTCGGTGCTCGTCGCCTCGCCGCGCCCGGCGCCGGAGCAGCCGGAGAGGGCGAGTGCTGTGACAGCGGCCAGTGCGGCTGCTGCGAGAGCGATCTTCTTCATTGATTCGTCACTTTCTCTTGTGAGGTTGAGGCGAGCTTGCCCCGGGACTAGCCCTTGGGAAGGTCGGCCGGCTGGCTCGACTCGTTCGTTCCCGACGTCGGAGTGACGGCGGGGACAGCGGTGGGGAACTCGGCGCCCTTGTCGCGGCGGCGCATGAGGAGTCCGATGATCGACGGTCCGCCACGGCGCTTGCTGATGACGTCGACGGCGACGGCGAGGAGGAGCACAAGGCCCTTGGTGATCGACACGGTGTCGGCGCCCGCGCCGACCAGCTGAAGACCGTTGTTGAGGAACGCCATGACGAGGCCGCCGATGATCGATCCGATCACGGTGCCGATGCCGCCCGAAACGGCGGCGCCGCCGATGAAGACCGCCGCGATCGCGTCGAGCTCCCAGCCGTTGCCGTCCTGCGGTCCGGATGCCGTGGCCCGGCCGACGTAGATCATCCCGGCGACGGCGGCGAGCACCGACATGTTCATCATGACGAAGAAGTCGACGCGCCGGTCTTTGACGCCCGACAGCGCGGCGGCCATGCGGTTGCCGCCGACGGCGTAGATGTGGCGACCGAAGACGGTGCTGTTCGTGATGAAGGAGTAGACGACGACCAGCACGAGGAGGATGACACCGGAGATCGGGAAGCTCGTTCCCGGGCGGCCGGTCGCGAACAGCCACGCGGCCCAGAGGATGGCGCCGGAGAGCACGATGACCTTGAGCGCCGAGACCCACAGCGGCGCGGACTGCGTGCCGATACGCGACTGCTGGCGGCGCAGGCGCCATTCGTTGTAGACGATCCAACCGACCCCGATGAGACCGAGCAGCATCGTGAGCACGTTGAAGTTCACGGCGATCGGCAGCTCGGGCAGGTAGCCCGAGCCGATGAAGCTGAACTCCGGCGGCACGGGCGTCGTGGTCGACTGGCCGATCGCCTGGTTCGCGCCGCGGAAGATCAGCATGCCGGCGAGGGTCACGATGAAGGCGGGGACGCCGACGTACGCGACCCAGAAGCCCTGCCACGCACCCACCAGCACACCGACGACCAGGCCGATCGCGATCGCGAACGGCCACGGCACGTTCCACTCGCTCATCGACTTCGCCACGATGATGCCGACGAAGGCCGCGACCGACCCGACCGACAGGTCGATGTGGCCCATGATGATGACCATCACCATGCCGATCGCGAGGATCAGGATGTAGGACTGCTGGCTCACGACGTTGATGAGGTTCTGCGACGACAGCGTCGTGCCGCCGGTCCAGATCTGGAAGACCAGGATGATCGCGATCAGCGACGCGAGGATGCCGAACTGGCGCAGCGACGAGGTGCCGGCGCCGAACATCTTCTTGAGGTCGGCCAGGCCGCCCTCGCTCTTGGTGGAGACCGTTTCGGTGCTCATCGCCCTGCCTTCTGTCGTGCGGAGGTCATGCTGCGCATGAGGTTCTCGGGGGTTGCTTCGGAGACGGGGAGGTCATCGGTGACCTGGCCCTCGAAGATCGTGTAGATGCGGTCGGAGATTCCGAGGAGTTCGGGCAGCTCGCTCGAGATGAGGATGACGCCCTTCCCCTGTGCCGCGAGCTGCTGGATGATCGTGTAGATCTCGTACTTCGCGCCGACATCGATGCCGCGGGTCGGCTCGTCGAGGATGAGCAGGTCGGGGTCGGTGAACATCCACTTGGCCAGCACCACCTTTTGCTGGTTTCCGCCGGAGAGCTTGGAGACCCCCACGTCGACGCTCGGCGTCTTGATGCGCAGACGCTTGCGGTAGTCGTCGGCCACGTCGCTCTCGGCGTAGGGGTCGATGACCCCGCGCTTGGTGATCTTGCGGAGCTTGGCCGAGACGATCGACCGCTTGATGGTGTCGAGGAGGTTGAGACCCAGCACCTTACGGTCTTCGCTCACGTACGCCATGCCGTGATCGATGGCGGACTGCACATCCTTGATCGCGACCTCTTGGCCGTTGATCAGGATCTGACCCGACTCGTAGACCCCGTACGAGCGCCCGAAGAGACTCATCGCGAGCTCGGTGCGACCGGCGCCCATGAGCCCGGCGAGTCCGACGATCTCGCCCTTGCGGACGTAGATGTTCGATCCCTTGCAGACGAGGCGCTCGGCGATCTGCGGGTGGCGCACGGTCCACCCGCGCACCTCGAAGAACACGTCGCCGATGTGCGGCGTGCGGTCGGGGTAGCGGCTCTCGAGCGAGCGGCCCACCATCCCTCGGATGATGCGGTCTTCGTCGACTCCCCCGGCGTGCACGTCGAGCGTCTCGATCGTGCGCCCGTCGCGGATGATCGTGATCGCGTCGGCGATCTGCTCGATCTCGTTGAGCTTGTGGCTGATGATGATCGACGTGATCCCCTTGCCCTTGAGGCCGAGGATCAGGTCGAGCAGGTGCTGCGAGTCGTCTTCGTTGAGGGCGGCGGTGGGCTCGTCGAGGATGAGCAGCTTGACGTCCTTCGCCAGCGCCTTCGCGATCTCGACGAGCTGCTGCTTGCCGACGCCGAGGTGCTTGATCTGCGTGTCGGGGTCGTCACGCAGACCGACGCGCGCGAGGAGGTCGACGGCCCGGGCGCGGGCGGCCGACCAGTCGATGATCCCGCCGCGCTCGATCTCGTTGCCGAGGAAGATGTTCTCGGTGATGGACAGCTCGGGGATGAGCGCGAGCTCCTGGTGGATGATCGCGATGCCGGCCTGCTCGCTCGCGCGGATGTCTTTGAACTCCACGACCTCGCCGCGGAACCAGATCTCGCCCGCGTAGGTGCCGTAGGGGTAGACCCCGGAGAGCACCTTCATGAGGGTCGACTTGCCGGCACCGTTCTCGCCGCAGATGGCGTGGATCTCCCCCGCGCCCACGGTGATCGACACGTCGGACAGGGCTTTGACCCCGGGGAACTCCTTGGTGATGGAGCGCATCTCCAGGATCGGGACTGCGTCGGTCATGCGGCGCGACCTCCTCGTCTGCCGTTCCGCGTACGTTGCGGACCGGATGAATGTGACCGTTCACATTGCTGTCTCATCGTGCACCTTTCACACCGTCGTGTCAATCCGGCCGTCGGGGCGTTATCGAAGCGTCACTTTTGGTGCCCGAACGCCGCGGCGGTCGAGGCGCGCACCACGAGATTGGGCTCGATCCCCCCCGCGACCGGAGGCACATCCTCGACATTCAACAGCCGCAGCATCTCGGTGACGGCACGGCGACCGAGTCCGGCGAACTGCTGATGGACGGTCGTGAGCGGCGGCCAACTGTGCGCGGCGAGGGGGATGTCGTCGAACCCCACGATGCTCACTCGACGCGGCACATCGATGCCGACGTCGCGGAAGCCGTGCATCAGCCCCATCGCCATCGCGTCATTCGCGGCGAACACGGCGGTGAAGTCCAGCCGGTGCGACAGCTCGAGTGCCGCGCGGTAGCCGAAATCGGCGGTCCAGTCCCCGAGGATCGGGGCTCGTGTGGGCAGGTCGGCATCGGACAGCGCGTGCAGGAACCCCCGCATCCGGCTCTCCGCCTCGATCCAGTCCTGCGGACCGGCGACGTGGACGATCTCGACATGGCCGAGCCCGATGAGGTGCTCGGTGGCCAGCCGCGCCCCCAGGACCTGGTCGTCGGCGAGCTCGACGATGCCCCGCTCGGCGGTGTTCAGGCCGAGGTAGGGGATGTCGACGTCGAGCTCGGCGAGCACGTCGAAGACGCGCACCTGCGGGGCATGCACGACGATTCCCTCGACCGACTGCCGGCGCAGGTGCTCGACGGCCGCGCGGATGGTGTCGGGCTTCGTGTCGCGCAGGTAGGCGGAGTTGACCCAGTAGCCGTGCTCGCGCGCGGCGTCTTCGAAGGCGGCCAAACTCGACGTCGGACCGTACTCGCCACGGGAGCCCAAGATCACACCGAGCGTGCTCGATCGGCTCGTCACGAGCGCGCGTGCCGCCTGATTCGGGCGGTAGCGCAGCTCTTCCATCGCATCGAGCACCCGCTGCTTGGTGGCGGGACGGATGCTGGGATGCTCGTTCAGCACGCGCGAGACGGTCTGATACGAGACATCGGCGGCGCGGGCGACGTCACGGATGCTGGGCATCCGCGTGCGTTCCTCGCCAGTGGTCTCGTTCACGCGCCTCACCTCGATGTGTACGTTCACATTAGCGCGGCGCCCGCGCGCGTGCCTATCTCCGACCGGCGCGACGCTTCGCCACGAGAATGCCGACGCACAGCGCCACGGTGAGCAGCGCCCACACGGCGCAGGCCGGCGGGAGCACCCGGTAGGCCACATGCTGCAGTGTCCACTCCGGTGTCAGCGGACCGTACGCGAGCAGTCCCCACCCCCACGCGAGCGCAAGGATGAGCGGAAGCGCGAGCCACCAAGCCACGCGCATCCGCGGCGGCAGCAGGCGACGGAGCTCGCCGGGGGCACGACGGCGGAGCCAGACCACGCCGCACAGCGCGAGCACGAGCACGCCCCCGACGCTGGAGCCGTACTGCAGCCACTTGTATCCCGGAAGCGGACCCCACTGCTGCGTCACGACCGGGAGGACCTCCAGCCCCCAACGGCCCTCGTGCGTGAAGGAATCCCACACGATGTGGGACACCACGCCGATCAGCAGCGACACCCCGAGCATCGCCGCGAACACGGCGGTGGAGCGCCAGATCGGGCTTCGTGATCCGGGGCGCGGCGCACGCATCGATCGCCACGAGCGCGCTCCGGCGGTGTCCCACACCTGCGGGAACCGGCGGGCGAGCCAAGCCGGCGCCAGTTCGCGCACGGCCGGCCGCAGGAGGAGGTACCAGAGCGCGAGAAGCGCGAGCGCGACGAGCATGCTCACGAGCGGGTTCGTGTGCAGCACGCCGTACGTCAGCGGAGTTCCGCGGACGAACAGCGGGAGGTCGGGGGTCATCGCGCCGACGGCGATCGCCGCCGGGTACAGCGGCGTGCGCACGAACGGCAGCGCGACGACGGCGTGGGCGGGTGTGAACGGCATCCGTCCGCGATTTCTGTCGCGCTCAGGAACCGACTGCTGTGACGAAGAGCCCCGCGAGGGTCTTCTTGCCGCGCCGCAGCACGGCGGCGCCGCCGGGTAGGGCGCCCGAGACGGTCGCCGCCTCGTCGTCGACCTTCACACCGTCGAGGCTGACGCCGCCCTGCGCGATCGCACGGCGCGCCTCGGAGAGCGAGGAGACGAGCCCGGTGTCGACGAGCGCCTGCACGACGGTGGTCCCGGGCGCGACCTCGGCGTGCGGCAGCTCGACGAGGGCCGCGCGCAGCACGTCGGCGTCGAGGACGGTGAGGTCGCCCTGACCGAAGAGGGCATCGGATGCCGCGATCACCG
Organism: Stenotrophomonas maltophilia; assembly: GCA_016807485.1. Taxonomy (GTDB): domain Bacteria; phylum Actinomycetota; class Actinomycetes; order Actinomycetales; family Microbacteriaceae; genus Microbacterium. The sequence goes on from JACEFY010000090.1 coordinate 6,629, forward strand.
CCGCAGTGGCCTCGGCGCCGTGGACGAACGTCGTGACCTCCAGGGCGAGCCGTTTCTGCGACGCGCGGCGGAACGGCTCGCTCTCGACGAGCTGCTCGTACTCCGCGATCTCGACGCTCGGCAGGAACGTGAAGATCTTCATGCGCGCGATCACGTCGGCGTCGTCGGTGTTGAGCCAGAACTGGTACATCCGGTACGGGCTGCACATCGCGGCATCCAGCCAGATCGCATTGCCTTCGCTCTTGCCGAACTTCGTGCCGTCGCTGTTGGTGATCAGCGGGGTGCCGATGGCGTGCACCGACGCCCCCTCGACACGGCGGATCAGGTCGGTGCCGCTCGTGAGGTTGCCCCACTGGTCGGAGCCGCCTGTCTGCAGGACGCAGCCGTACTGGCGGTAGAGCTCCAAGAAGTCCATGCCCTGCAGGATCTGGTAGCTGAACTCGGTGTAGCTGATGCCGGCATCCGAGTTGAGACGCGCGGCGACGGCATCCTTCTTGAGCATCGTGCCGACCCGGTAGTGCTTGCCGATCTCGCGCAGGAAGTCGATGGCCGACATCGGTGCCGTCCAGTCGAGGTTGTTGACCATGCGGGCCGTGTTCTCGCCCTCGAAGCTGAGGAATCGCTCCACCTGCGAGCGGAGGTAGCCGACCCACTCGGCCACCGTGTCCTTGGTGTTGAGCACACGCTCCGCCGACGGACGCGGGTCGCCGATGAGCCCCGTCGATCCGCCGACGAGTCCGAGCGGCTTGTGGCCCGCCAGTTGCAGCCGCCGCATCGTGAGCAGCTGCACGAGGTTGCCCAGGTGCAGGCTGGGCGCGGTCGGGTCGAACCCGCAGTAGTAGGTGATGGGCGCCCCGCCGAGCAGCGTCCGCAGCTCGTCCTGATCGGTCGAGACATGCACAAGCCCTCGCCATACGATCTCGTCCCAGACGTTCTCGAAGGCGGGGTCGTTGGCGGGGTGCAGTGCAGCCACGGCGGTGCTGAGAGCGTATTCGGACACGCGCTCCAGGCTATCAGCGGGCCACGGGACCCCCGCGGCGCCACCGCGGCGCCGCCGTGGCGCCGGAGCCCCGTCGGAGCCCCGTGCGAGACTGACGACGTGGCCGCCTCCGCCGATGTCCTCGCGACGACGCTCGTCGTCATCTTCCTGTTCCTCGCCCTGTGTGCGGCGCTCGTGCTGGTGGTCGTGTCGCTGCGACGTCCGCGTGGCGTGCCGCTGCTCATCGCCGCGGGACTCGTCGTGCTGTGCCTCCTCACGACGTCGGTGCTGCCGTACGACGTGCCGTTGCTGTTCGGCGCGGCACTGGCGCTCATGGCCACGGCGCTGGCGACGGTCGGCGGAGACCCCT
>JACEFY010000091.1 GCA_016807485.1 Stenotrophomonas maltophilia
GGCGGCGGTTCCGTCCCAGTCCACGATGCGTTCCCGGCCCGCGCGGATATAGGCGTCGATCGTGGGGCGCAGGCCCGCCATCGTCGCGGCGACCACGACGTTGCCGGCGGCGTCGGTGAGACGCAGGTGGAACTGGGCGTCGAGGGCGAGGAAGTCGTCGGCCGAGAGGTCGGCGGCATCCATCGCCTCCAGCGTCGCGCGCGCCGCGGACAGGTCGGCGTCGGGCTGCGCGGCGAGGTGGGCGACCGCCCACTCCTCCAGGAGGAGCCGCGTCTCGTAGACGTCGGGGATGGCGAACCCCTGTGCCGCGACCTGGAGGCGCAGCAACTGGGCGAGGCCGCCGTGCGGCGTCGCCGTGACGATCGCGCCCGCGGTGGGCCCCGATCCCGTCGCGGTGCGGATGAGGCCCATGACCTCCAGGACGCGGAGCGCTTCGCGCACACTCGACCGGCCCACTCCGAGGTTCGTCGCGAGCTCCCGTTCGGGCGGGAGGCGGTCGCCGGGGCCGAGCCTGCCCTCGAGGAGGTCGGCTTCGATCTTCTCGAGCACGACGCGCCACGCGCGTGCCGGGGTGTTCTCGGTCATCATCGCCCTTCGGAATGGTCCGGCCACCCTACCGCGCTGTGGTCAGACCGGCAAACTCCGATGAGCTTCCCGAATGAAACGATACAACACTCTACGCTGTCGGCATGGATCCCCTCGCCGTCGTCGTGGCGATCGCCGCCGTGGCCGCCGCATTCTGCTGGATCGCGTCGCTGATCACGAAGGACACCTCCTGGGTCGACCGGCTGTGGTCGATCATGCCGGTCGTGTACGTGTGGGTCTTCGCCGTCGCCGCCGTGACGGCCGGTGAGGACGCGGCCCGCCTCGTCGTCATGGCTCTCCTCGTGACGGCGTGGGGCGCGCGGCTGACCGTCAACTTCGCGCGGAAGGGCGGCTACTCGGGGGTCGAGGACTACCGGTGGGCGATCCTGCGCGGCCGCATGCGACCGTGGCAGTTCCAGGTGTTCAACCTGCTGTTCATCGTCGTCTATCAGATGACCCTGCTCGTCCTCATCACCCTGCCGGCCTGGTTCGCGTGGCAGCATCCGGCTCCGTTCGGCGTCGCGGATGCGATGCTCGCCGCCCTCTTCCTCGCCCTCCTCGTCGGGGAGACGATCGCCGATCAGCAGCAGTGGGACTTCCACCGGGCCAAGGCGGCGGGCCGGGCCGACGGGTTCCTCTCGACCGGGCTGTTCGCGTACAGCCGGCATCCGAACTTCTTCTTCGAGCAGGCGCAGTGGTGGGTGATCTACGCGATGGGTGCGTCGGCGGGGATCGCGTCCGGGCTCGGCTTCTGGGGCGGTGCGGTGAACGCGACGATCATCGGCGCCGTCCTGCTGACCCTGCTCTTCATCGGCTCGACCGTGTTCACCGAATCGATCTCGGCGGCGAAGTACCCGGCCTACCGCGATTACCGACGCAGGACCTCGATGCTGGTCCCGCTGCCCAGGCGCCGGGCTCCGCACCCGGTCAGCTGAGCCGGCCGCCTGATTCGCGCAGGTAGCACTCGGCGCACATCGACTCGTAGGTCACGCTCTCGCGGCTCAGCTCGTCGATGGCGACCTGGTCGCCGTCGAAGACGAACCTGCCGCCGACGAGCCGCGCGTTGAAGATGGCCTTCCGCCCGCACCGGCAGATCGTCTTGAGCTCTTCGAGACTGTGCGCGAGCTCCAGCAGGCGCGCCGAGCCGGGGAAGGCCCGCGTCTGGAAGTCCGAACGGATGCCGTAGGCCAGCACCGGGATCCGCTCCCCCACCGCGATGCGCAGGAGATCTTCGACCTGGACGGGCGAGAGGAACTGCGCCTCGTCGATGAGGAGGCACGCGACGGCGGGATGCGCATGCTGAGCCACGAGCGCGCGGAGGTCGTCGCCGGGCCCGATGAGGAAGTCGACCGTGCGCTCGACCCCGAGTCGGCTCGAGATCCTCTCGGCGCCCTTCGTGTCGACGGCGGGCTTGGCCAGCAGCACGTGCTGTCCGCGCTCCTCGTAGTTGTACGCGGCCTGGAGGAGCGCCGTCGACTTCCCCGAGTTCATCGCCCCGTAGCGGAAGTACAGTTTCGCCATCGGGCGACCTTACCGGTGGATGCCGAGCGCCTCGGCCGTGTGCGTCACCGACGCCGCGGCTCGCGCGGGGTCGTCGTTGAGCGTCGAGCCGTAGCTGGGGATGAGCGCCTTCAGCTCCGGCTCCCACCGGCCGATGCGATCGGGGAAGCAGGTCTTCAGCAGGTTCAGCATGATCGAGACCGCCGTCGACGCACCCGGGGAGGCGCCGAGGAGACCCGCGATCGTCCCGTCGGCCGACGTGACGACCTCGGTGCCGAACTGGAGGATGCCGCCCTTCTCGGGGTCCTTCTTCATCACCTGTGCGCGCTGACCGGCCTGCAGGAGCTCCCAGTCCTCGTCCTTCGCCGTCGGCATGAACTCACGGAGGGAATCGACCTTCTTGGCATGGTTCTTCAGCAGTTCGCCGACGAGGTACTTGATGAGGCCGGGGTTGTCGACGGCGACCTTGATCATCGGCCACAGGTTGCCGGGACGCACCTGCTCGACGAGGTCGGTGATGCGCCCGTTCTTCAGGAACTTGGGGCTGAACGTCGCGAACGGCCCGAAGAGCAGCGAGGCCTCCCCGTCGACCACACGGGTGTCCAGGTGCGGCACCGACATCGGCGGCGCGCCGACGGAGGCCTGCGAGTAGACCTTCGCGTTGTGCTGGGCGACGAGCGCGGGGTTCGAGGTCTTGAGCCACTGCCCGCCGATGGGGAAGACGCCGTACCCCTTGATCTCGGGGATGCCGGAGGCCTGCAGCAGCTTGATCGCCCAGCCGCCCGCGCCGACGAACACGAAGCGCGCGCGGAAGCTGCCCGGTGTCTTGCCGAGGCTGTGCCGGTAGGACACCTTCCACGTGCCGTCGGCCTGTTTCGCAAGGCCGCGGACCTCGCGGTTGGTGACGACGTCGACCCCCTGGTCGCGGAGGTTGTCGAAGAGCTGGCGGGTGAGGGCGCCGAAGTCGACGTCGGTGCCGGCCGGCACGCGGGTCGCCGCGAACGGCTCACCCTTCCGGCGCTTCTGCATGAGCAGCGGGGCCCACTCGTTGATGACCCGCGAGTCTTCGGAGTACTCGATCCCCGCGAACAGCGGTTCGTCCTTCAGGATCTCGTAGCGCTTCTTGAGGTACGCGACATCCTTCGCACCGCGGACGAAGGTCATGTGCGGGGTCGCGTTGATGAAGGTCGAGGGTCCGTCGAGGATGCCGCGGTCGACGAGTGACGTCCACAGCTGCCGGCTCTGCTGGAACTGCTCGTTGATGGCGATCGCCTTCGACGGATCGAGCGAGCCGTCCTTGCCCTCGGGCATGTAGTTCAGCTCGCACATGGCGGCGTGCCCGGTGCCGGCGTTGTTCCATGCGTTGGAGGATTCCTGCGCGACCTCGGACAGTCGCTCGCACACGACGATCTTCCAGTCGGGCTGCAGCTGCTTCAGCAGGGTTCCCAGGGTGGCACTCATGATGCCACCACCGATCAGGACGACATCGACAGGTTCACTCACAATGTTCCAGTCTAGGCGCCGATCCGAATCGTGCCGACGGGCCGGTGTGCGCCGCCGACGTCAAAGTTCGGGATTCTTTCCCGTCGGTCAAGACGGGCCGGGCGTGGGGAGCGGAACGTCCCCACCCACATCGATCTGCGGGATGAACTGATCGATGATCTCGAAGACGTTTCCGGCGAGGTAGGCCAGCACCGCGATGAACAGGCCGATCGTGAGCGACCGGATGACGGTCTGGAGCGGCGTGCCGGTTCCCGCTCGCGAGGACACGAGCCCGGTCGCGGTGAGCGAGACGATGACCACCACGATCGCGAGCGGGAGTTTGAACGGCTCGGGCATGAACACGACGGCGAGGGTCAGCGGCAGCGCGCCGGAGACGAAGCCGAAGAATCCGCGGAGCGCGACGAGCCAGGGGTGGATCGCGGAGTCGGGGCCGTCGATGAGCCCGTACTCCGTCTCGAGCTGCGCACCGAGCGCGTCGCCGCTCATCAGCTGGCCGGCGACCTCATCGGCGACCTCCAGGGTGACCCCGCGGCGGACGTAGTGCTCGCGGAGCTGCTCGCGCTCTTCCGCGGGGCTGCGCTGGAGCCGGTCGCGCTCGGCTGCGACGATCGTGAGCTGCGCCGCCCGGTCCTGCGCGGCCTCGGCGAACGCCGCGCCGCCGAGGGACAGACCACCGGTGATCATCAAGGTCATCGCGGCGAATAGCACCGTCTGGTCATCGGCTCCGGCGCCCGCGAAACCCTGGATGATGCCGGTCGTCGAGATGATGCCGTCGTTGGCGTCGAGCACCCACCGGCGGACGATCGGCGAATCGGACATCGCGTCGCTCGGCGCGGTTCAGGCGACCTGCGCGCCCAGACGAGCCGCGACGATCTCGGCGATCTGCACCGCGTTGAGCGCGGCGCCCTTGCGGAGATTGTCGTTCGAGATGAACAGCACGAGTCCTTTGCCGGCGGGAGCGGACTGGTCGGCGCGGATGCGGCCGACGAAGCTCGGGTCCTTCCCGGCCGCCTGGAGGGGCGTGGGCACCTCTTCGAGCACGACGCCGGGGGCGGATGCCAGGATCTCGCGCGCACGCTCGGGCGTGATGTCGCGGGCGAACTCGGCGTGGATCGACAACGAGTGACCGGTGAAGACCGGGACGCGCACGCACGTGCCGGCGACGAGGAGATCGGGCAGCTCGAGGATCTTGCGGCTCTCGTTGCGGAGCTTCTTCTCCTCGTCGGTCTCGTTGTCGCCGTCGTCGACGAGGTTCCCGGCGAACGGGATGACGTCGAACGCGATCGGGGCCACGTACTTCTCGGGCTGAGGGAAGTCGACCGCCGACCCGTCGTGGACGAGGTCGAGGGTGTGATTCTGCGCGAGGACGCCCTCGACCTGACCGAGGAGCTCCTGGGCGCCGGCGAGGCCCGACCCCGACACCGCCTGATAGGTGCTGACGATGAGGCGTTCGAGCCCGGCCGCGTCGGCGAGGGGCTTCAGCACCGGCATGGCCGCCATCGTGGTGCAGTTGGGGTTCGCGATGATGCCCTTCGGCGGGTTCTCGGTCGCGTGCGCGTTGACCTCGCTGACGACCAGCGGCACGTCGGGGTCCATCCGCCAGGCGCTCGAGTTGTCGATGACGACGGCTCCGGCCTCGGCGAAGCGCGGCGCGTGCGCGCGCGATCCGGTGGCCCCGGCGCTGAAGAGGGCGATGTCGATGCCGGCGGGATCGGCCGAGGCGATGTCTTCGATGACGACGGTCTGCCCGCCGAACTCGACGGCGGTGCCGGCGCTGCGGGCCGTGGCGAACAGGCGGAGTTCGCGGATCGGGAAAGACCGCTCCGCGAGGATCTCGCGCATGACGGTGCCGACCTGGCCGGTGGCACCGACGACGGCGACGGAGAGTCCGGAATCGGAGATGCGGGTCATGGTGGATCCTTTTCGCGTGCGCCGCCCGTGCGAGGACGCACGGGCGGGGGTTTCCGCGATTCTACCGAGAGTTGCGGGCTCGTCCGGCCGGTGTGACGGACAGCCTGCGCAGGATCAGCGCCAGTCGAGCTCGTTCCATGTGCCCGGTGTCTCCAGGGGCGCCCAATGCAGGTCGACGGCATCGGTGCGCACCGTCGCCGCGCACACCAGCAGCGACAGAGTGGGATACCCGTGCACGCGGTTGTCGCGCACGATGGCGGCGTCGTCTTCGGGACCCGCCTGCGCACTCCCGCGCAGCAGCGCGAGCCACGGCGCGAACCAGTCGGGTGCGTCGGGGGCCGGAGTCGCCTCCGAGAAGGCCGGCAGCCACCGCACGACGCGCGCCGTCGCCGGGTCGTCGACATCGTCGTGCGCGATCATGTGGGTTCCCGGGGCGAGCGTCATCTGACGCACCACCTCGCCGTCCCACGAGCTGACGCGCGCCCGACCGCCGTCGACGTCGACGAGGTTGAACCCGTGCATCGCGGGCGTCGAGCCCGCCCGGGGCACCGTGCCGGCGACCGCGTCGAGCGCGACCGTTCCCCGTGAGGGGGCGGGCACGTCGTCCGGCAGCACGTCCGCGCGGTTGAGCAGCACGGCGAGCCGGCCCTCGGCGGAGTCGGCGGCGAGCCATGCACCGCCCGCCCGACGGTCGTGGACGCCCTCGACTCCGGGTCGATCCGGCCACCAGGCGCCGGGCGGATCCCACGGGCGTGCCGGGTCCTCATCGCGCACCGCGAGCACGTGGACCGGATGCGACGCATCCGCGGGGACGTGGATGATCACGGTGCACATCGGCGCGCTCGCTCTCGAGACCGCGGCCGGGTCTCGGTCGCATGGGAGGATCGGGGTATGGACATCGTAGTCGGCGTCACCGGCGGCATCGCGGCGTACAAGGTGGTCCACCTCGTGCGGCGGCTCGTGCGCGAAGGGCACGACGTGCAGGTCGTCCCCACCGCCGACGCGCTGCGCTTCGTGGGGCTCGCGACGTGGGAGGCGATCAGCCGCAATCCCGTGACGACCTCGGTCCACGACGACGTCGCGCAGGTGCGACATGTGGCCCTCGGCCAGCGTGCCGCGCTCGTCATCGTCGCACCGGCGACGGCGAACACCCTGGCGCGGATGGCGGCCGGCATCGCCGACGATCTTCTGGGGACGACGCTCCTCGCGACCGCCGCTCCCGTGGTCGTGGCCCCCGCGATGCACACCGAGATGTGGCAGCATCCGGCGACCGTCGCGAACGTCGCGACTCTCCAGGCACGCGGCGTGCACGTCGTCGGACCGGGCGTCGGGGCGCTGACGGGCACCGACACGGGGCCGGGACGGATGAGCGAGCCCGACGAGATCGTCGACGCCGCTCTCGCGATCGTCGGGACGGCGCCCGCGGGCGGTCGCGGCGACCTCGCCGGGCTGCGGGTGGCGGTCTCGACGGGCGGCACCCGCGAGCCGATCGACCCGGTGCGTTTCATCGGCAATCGCTCGAGCGGACGCCAGGGTGTCGCGGTCGCGCTCGCCGCGGCGCGACGCGGCGCCGAAGTCGAGCTGGTGGCGGCGCATGTGGACGACGGTGTGCTCGACGAGATCGCGGGATGCCGAGGCATCCGGCTGCGCCGCGCGGGAACGGCGGCGGAGCTGGGCGCCGCGATGACGGCGGTCGCCGACGATGCGGACGTGGTCGTGATGGTCGCTGCGGTCGCCGACTACCGGCCGGCCCAGGTCGCGGACCAGAAGCTCCGCAAGGAGGACGGCCCGCGCACCTCGCTCGCACTCGTGGAGAACCCGGATGTACTCGCCGCACTCGTCGCCGCACGCCCCGAAGGGCAGACGATCGTCGGCTTCGCCGCCGAGACCCGCGGCGCCGACGAGTCGCACGCCGACATGATCGCCCGCGCTCAGCGCAAGCGCGCGCGCAAGGGCGCCGCTCTACTCGTCGTCAACGAAGTCGGGTGGGCGACGGGATTCGAATCCACCGACAACACCGTCGTCGTCCTCTCCGCCGCCGGCCCGGTCGCCGAGGCATCCGGGACGAAGGCAGCGGTGGCCGACGCTCTCTGGGACGCGGTCGCGCAGCGCCGCGGCGCGTGACCGGGGCCATACCGCGCCCCGAGGCGAGTGCGGGAGCGCGTCAGCGACCCGTGCCCGCGTAGACGACCGCTTCGGTGTCACCGTCGAGGCCATACGCGGTGTGCACGACGCGCGCCGCTCCGGCCAGGTCGTCGCCGCGGACGACGACCGAGATACGGATCTCGGAGGTGGAGATCATCTCGATGTTCACCCCCGCCGTCGACAGCGCCTCGAACAGGGTCGCCGACACGCCCGAGTGGGTGCGCATCCCCGCGCCGACCACCGAGAGCTTGCCGATCTGATCGTCGTGCACGAGGCTCTCGAAGCCGACATCGGTCTGCTCGGCGGCGAGCGC
>JACEFY010000092.1 GCA_016807485.1 Stenotrophomonas maltophilia
GCCGGGGCTGGGAGTCGGCTAGACTGATGTCAGCTCTCCGCGAGACGGCACCCAGGCCAACTCCCCCAGGACGGAAACGTAGCAAGGGTAACCGGGCTCTGCCGGGTTCGCGGAGAGTCTTACTTTTCCCGGGCGAACGGCCCGTCGAGCACCGCCCACTGCAGCAGCATGATGGTCTTCGCGTCTTGGATGCGGCCGTCCCGGATCATCGCCAGCGCTTCCTCGATGTCGAGGTCGAGCAGTTCGATGTGCTCGCCCTCGTCGGCAAGACCCGCCCGATCGGTCGTCAGCGTCGCGCCGTCGTACGGGGCTGCGAAGAAGTGGATGCGCTCGGTCACCGACCCCGGGCTCATGTAGACGTCCCAGACGTGGGTGAGCTCGCCCACGTCGACGCCGGTCTCCTCCTGCGCCTCGCGGCGGATGGCGGTGGTCGGATCGTCGTCGTCGAGGAGTCCGGCCGCCGTCTCCACCAGCATCCCGTCGGGGTGCCCGTTGACATACACCGGGTAGCGGAACTGGCGGGTGAGGAGCACGCGCCTCCGGTCGGGATCGTAGAGGAGGATCGTCGCGCCGTTGCCGCGGTCGTAGGTCTCGCGCTGCTGGGTCTGCCAGGTGCCGTCGGGTGTGCGCACCTCGAGGGTCGTGCGGCGCAGCACATGCCAGGCCGACGCGACCAGCTCGACGCCGGTCACCCGGACGTCCGGGTTGCCGGTGAGGTCGAGTCCGGTGCGATGCAGGCCGGTGCGTCCACGGTGGTCGGGGGTCTCGGCTCCGGGCTGCGGCTCGCTGGTCGACATGCTCCCGAGCGTATCTCCGCCGGGACCGCCCGTTTTCTCCGGGGTGGATCCTGGCCGGGCCTTGCGGCCAGACCATAGGCTGGAACCGTGGCTCAGAGCATCTACATCACCTCCGCGGAAGGCCTGTCCGGCAAGTCCACGATCGTGCTGGGCGTGATCGACGCGCTGACACGCGTGACGCCGAGAGTGGGCGTCTTCCGGGCCATCGCCCGCTCGACGGCCGAGCGCGACTACGTGCTCGAGATGCTGCTCGACCACGTCGACGTCGACCTGAAGTACGACGAGTGCATCGGCGTCACCTACGACGACGTGCGCCGCGATCAGGATGCCGCCCTCTCCCGCATCGTCGAGCGCTACAAGGCGGTCGAGGCCAAGTGCGACGCCGTCGTCATCGTCGGCAGCGACTTCACCGATGTCGGCTCGATGACCGAGCTCGGCTACAACGCGCGCATCGCCGCGAACCTCGGCGCCCCGGTGCTCCTCGTGCTCAACGGCCGGGCGAGCGAGGGCGACCGCCTGGGAGTGTCGATCCCGCGGTCTCCCGAGGAGCTCGGCCAGCTCACCGCGCAGGCGGTCACCGAGCTCCAGCACCACCGCGCCGAGCTCTTCGCCGTCATCACCAACCGCGCCGATCCCGTGAAGCTCCACGCGATCAACGCGGAGATCTCCCGCGTGGTCGCCGACGTCCCCGCTGCCGACGGCACGCGGGAGGCGGAGGTCGGTGTGTGGTCGATCCCCGAAGACATGTACCTCGTCGCGCCGGCCGTGCGCGATGTCATGCTGACCCTCGGCGGCACACTTCTGCGCGGCGACGAGGAGCTGCTGACCCGCGAGGTCGTCGACGTCGTCGTGGCGGGCATGTCGCTCAACAATGTGCTCGAACGCCTGCAGGAAGGCGCGATCGTCATCGTTCCCGCCGACCGCACCGAGGTGCTCCTGGGGCTGCTCCTGGCAAACTCCTCGGGTACCTTCCCGTCGATCTCCGGCATCATCCTCAACGGGCCGTTCCCCTTGCCGAGCGCCGTGGAGAAGCTCATGGCCGGCCTCGATTCGTCGCTGCCGATCGTCCAGACCGATCTCGACACCTTCGACACGGCGGTGCGGGTGATGGGCACGCGCGGTCGCTTGGCCGCCGGATCCCAGCGGCGGTACGACACCGCACTCGCCCTGTTCGAGCAGAACGTCGACACCGAGGAGCTGACCCGCGCTCTCGGCCTCGCGCACTCGAGCGCGGTCACACCGCTCATGTTCGAATACCAGCTCCTCGAGCGTGCGCGCACGGGACGCAAGCGCATCGTCCTGCCCGAAGGCGGCGACGACCGGGTGCTCCGCGCCGCGGCCACCGTGCTCGCACGCGGCATCGCCGACCTCACGATCCTCGGCGAGGAGGCGGACGTCCGCGCGCGTGCCGTCGAACTCGGTCTCGACATCAGCGCCGCGCAGGTGCTGAGCCCGTTCGACCCGGCGACCGTCGACCGCTTCGCGAAGGAGTACGCGACGCTCCGCAAGCACAAGGGGGTCACGTACGAGAAGGCCGCCGACACGGTGACCGACGTCTCGTACTTCGGCACGATGATGGTGCACCTGGGCCTGGCCGACGGCATGGTCTCGGGCGCGGCGCACACGACGGCGCACACCATCCGCCCGGCGTTCGAGATCATCAAGACGAAGCCGGGGATGTCGGTCGTCTCGAGCGTCTTCCTCATGGCGCTCGCCGATCGGGTGCTGGTCTACGGCGACTGCGCCGTCATCCCGGACCCCTCCGCGGAGCAGCTCGCCGACATCGCCGTCTCGTCGGCGGCGACGGCTTCCCAGTTCGGCATCGACCCCCGCGTCGCGATGCTGTCGTACTCGACGGGGGAGTCGGGCACGGGCGAAGACGTCGACAAGGTGCGGGCCGCGACGGCGCTCGTCCACGAACGCGCGCCCGAACTGCTCGTCGAGGGGCCGATCCAGTACGACGCCGCCGCCGATGCCGCGGTGGCGAAGGCCAAGATGCCGCACTCGGACGTCGCGGGACGCGCGACCGTGTTCGTCTTCCCCGACCTGAACACCGGAAACAACACCTACAAGGCGGTGCAGCGCTCGGCGGGGGCCGTCGCGATGGGTCCGGTCCTGCAGGGCCTCAACAAGCCCATCAACGATCTCTCCCGTGGCGCGCTCGTCGAAGACATCGTCAACACCATCGCGATCACCGCCATCCAGGCGCAGGCAGAAGAAGCGGTGTCCGCATGACCGTCGTGCTCGTCATCAACAGCGGCTCGTCCTCCTTCAAGTACCAGCTGCTCGACGTCGAATCGCAGCAGGCGCTCGCCTCCGGGCTCGTCGAGCGCATCGGCGACCCCTCCGGCGGCGTCGCGACGCACAAGCTCGGCGATACCAAGCACACGCGTGAGCTCCCGATCCCCGACCACACCGCCGGGTTCGCCGTCATGCTGGCGGCCTTCGCCGAGCACGGTCCGTCGCTGACGGAGCATCCGCCGGTCGCCGTGGGTCACCGCGTCGTCCAGGGCGGCGCCCGCTTCTTCGAGCCCACGCTCATCACGCGGCTCGTCGAGATCAACATCGATGAGCTCTCCGCGCTCGCCCCCCTCCACAACCCCGGTGCGCTGCAGGGCATCAAGGCGGCGCGCGCCGACTTCCCGCAGATTCCGCACGTCGCGGTCTTCGACACGGCGTTCCATCAGACCATGCCCGAAGCGGCATACACCTACGCCATCGACAAGACGATCGCCGAGAAGCACCGCATCCGCCGCTACGGGTTCCACGGCACGAGCCACAAGTTCGTGAGCGAGGAGGCGGCCCGCTTCGTCGGGGGAGACCCCGCGTCACTCCGCCAGATCGTCCTCCACCTCGGCAACGGCGCGTCGGCGGCCGCCATCGACGGGGGTCGGTCGGTCGACACCTCGATGGGCCTCACCCCGCTCCAGGGCCTCGTCATGGGCACGCGGTCGGGCGACATCGACCCGTCGGCACTCCTCGTGCTCGCCCAGCGCGAGCACTGGTCGCCGTTCGAGGTCGACGAGTTCCTCAACAAGCGCTCCGGGATGCTGGGCCTCGCCGGCGCCGCCGACATGCGCGACATCGAGGAGCGCTACGCGGCGGGCGACCACGACGCGGTCGTCGCCTTCGACGTCTACATCCATCGGCTCCGCGCCTACATCGGCGCCTACCTCGGCCAGCTGGGCGGCGTCGACGTCATCTCCTTCACGGCCGGAGTGGGCGAGAACTCCGCGCTCGTGCGCGCCGCCGCGCTGGAGACGTTCGGATTCGCCGGCATCCACCTCGACCCCGAACGCAACGAGACGCGCAGCCCCGGCATCCGGATCATCTCCACCGGCGCGTCGCCCGTGACGGTGCTGGTCGTGCCGACCAACGAAGAGCTCGAGATCGCGCGGCAGACGCTGCAGGTCGCGCGTCCGGCGTGAGCCCGCCGGACCGCGCGGACCGCTGCCGGCTGGGAGTTCGTCATGCACCTGAAACAGGGTGCCCACTACGCTGAGACGGTGACAGCCGAATCGCTTCCTGACCTGTCCGCCTACGACGGAGTCCTGTTCGATCTGGACGGGGTCCTCACCCCGACCGCCGAAGTCCACATGCACGCGTGGCAGTCGATGTTCACCGACCTCTTCGACGCATGGGGCCTCGAGCCCGCGTACACGGACGAGGACTATTTCCGGTACCTCGACGGCAAGCAGCGCTACGACGGGGTCGCGAGTCTGCTGCGCTCGCGCGACGTCGAAGTGCCCTGGGGCGACCCCTCCGACGACCCGTCCGCCGACACCGTCTGCGGCATCGGCAACCGCAAGAACGCGGTCTTCTCCCGCGTCCTGCGCACCGACGGCATCGCGCCCTATCCGGGCTCGCTCGCCCTCGTCGATCGGCTGATCGCGCTGGGCGTGCCGATCGGCGTCGTCTCGAGCTCGAAGAACGCCGAAGAGGTTCTCCAGGTCGCCGGCATCCGCGATCGTTTCCCCGTCGTCATGGACGGCGAGGTCGCCGCGCGCCTCGGCCTGCGCTCGAAGCCCGAGCCGGACATGTTCGCCGAGGGTGCGCGGATGCTGGGGGTCGACCCAGCACGCAGCGCCGCCGTCGAAGACGCGCACTCGGGCGTCGCCTCCGCGGCGGCGGCGGGCTACGCGCTCGTGGTCGGCGTCGATCGCGGCGCCGGCGCGCAAGCCCTGTTGGACCTCGGTGCCCACGTCGTCGTGGACGACCTCGGCGCTTTCGTGGAGGAGAAGTGATGGATCGCGACCGTTTCCCGATCGACCCGTGGCGACTCGTCGAGAAGGCCCCGAGCCTCGACGACGTCGGTGTCACGGAGACCCTGTTCGCCGTCGGCAACGGCTACCTGGGGCTTCGCGGCAACCAGCCCGAGGGGCGCCACGCCCACGAGCACGGCACATTCATCAACGGGTTCCACGAGACGTTCCCCATCCGGCACGCCGAGCAGGCCTACGGGTTCGCCGAGGTCGGGCAGACGATCATCAACGCGCCGGACGCAAAGGTGATGCGCGTCTACGTCGACGACGAACCGCTGTCGTTCGACGTCGCCGACGTGCGCGAGTACGAGCGCGTCCTCGACATGCGCACCGGCGTGCTGACGCGCCACGTCCGGTGGATGACGCCGAGCGGCAAGGACGTCGCCATCGATTTCGAGCGCATGGTGTCGTTCGAGGAGAAGCACCTCGCGGTCATGCGGGTCTCGGTGACCGTGCTGAACTCCGACGCGCCGGTGACGATCAGCTGCCAGGTGATCAACCGTCAGGACGGTGAGGACGTCTACGGCGGCGCCTCGCCCGGCCGAGGGAAGAAAGCCGGCTTCGACCCGCGGCGTGCCGAGAAGATGAGCGAGCGGGTCCTGCAGCCGGAGGAGTACTGGCAGGACGGTCAGCGCACCGCGCTGGCGTATCGGGTGTCGGAGTCGGGCATGACGCTGTCGGTCGTCGCCGACCACCTCATCGAGACCGAGAACGACTACACGGCCCGCAGCTCGATCGAGCCCGACATCGCCAAGAACGTCTTCCGCGTGCAGGCGAAGGCCGGTGTGCCGCTCACCGTCACGAAGCTCGTCACCTATCACACGTCCCGCGGCGTCCCCGGGCGCGAGCTGGTCGACCGCGGCCGGCGCACCCTCGACCGTGTCGCCGCCGAGGGCGTTCAGCAGCAGTTCGACCGGCAGGCGGCGTGGATGGCGGCCTTCTGGGACCGCTCCGACGTCGTCATCGACGGCCACGACGACCTCCAGCAGGCCACCCGCTGGTGCCTCCTGCAGCTCGCGCAGGCCGCTGCCCGGGCCGACGGGCAGGGCGTGCCGGCGAAGGGCGTGTCGGGGTCGGGCTACAGCGGGCACTACTTCTGGGACACCGAGATCTACGTGCTCCCGTTCCTCATGTACACGACGCCGCAGTGGGCCCGCAACGCCCTCCGCATGCGCTACCTCATGCTGCCCGCGGGTCGGAAGCGCGCCGGCCAGCTCAACGAGGCCGGCGCCCTGTTCCCGTGGCGCACGATCAACGGCGAAGAGGCCTCGGCCTACTACGCGGCCGGCACCGCGCAGTACCACATCAACGCCGACGTGAGCTTCGCACTCGCGAAGTACGTGCGTGCCACGGGCGACGTCGACTTCCTCCACCGCGAGGGGGTGGACATCGCCGTCGAGACCGCGCGGCTGTGGTCGACCCTCGGGTTCTGGCGCTACTCCGAGACGGGCGACCTCGAGAGCTTCCACATCCACGGCGTCACCGGTCCCGACGAGTACACGACGGTCGTCAACGACAATCTCTTCACCAACGTGATGGCGCGCTTCAACCTGCGCTTCGCCGCACGCGTCGTCCGCGACATGGCCGAGAACGTGCCGGAGGCGTACACCCTCATGGCCGACCGGCTGGGGCTCGACCCCGCCGAAGCCGACGGATGGGACGCGGCCGCCGAGGCGATGCACATCCCGTACAGCGAAGCCCTCGGCATCCACCCGCAGGATGCCGTCTTCCTCGAGCGCGAAGTCTGGGACCTCGACCACACTCCGCCCGAGCACCGGCCGCTCCTCCTGCACTTCCACCCGCTCGTCATCTACCGCTACCAGGTGCTCAAGCAGGCCGACGTGGTGCTCGCCCTCTTCTTGCAGGGCAACCACTTCACCGACGAGGAGAAGCTGGCCGACTTCGAGTACTACGACCCGCTCACGACGGGCGACTCGACGCTGTCGGCGGTCGTGCAGTCGATCCTGGCGGCCGAGGTCGGCTACCAGGACCTGGCGCTCGAGTACTTCGCGCAGTCGATCTTCGTCGACCTGGGCGACCTCCATCACAACGCCGCGGACGGCGTGCACGTCGCGTCGGCCGGTGGCGTGTGGACGGCGCTCGTCTCGGGCTTCGGCGGCATGCGCGACCACTTCGGCGAGCTCACCTTCGACCCGCGGCTGCCGGCCGACTGGCCGTCGCTGTCGTTCCCGCTGAACTGGCACGGCACCGCCCTGCGCATCACCGTGACCGCCGACGCCCTCGAGGTCGCGGCCGGCCCCGGCGATCCGGTGAGCTTCATGGTGCGCGGCGACTCGTACGTCGTCGCCGGCGGCGAGACGGTGACGGTCGCCCTCGACGGCCAAGGCCCGGTGCTGCACGGGCGGCCGACGCTCGACGACCTCGGTGAGTCGCTGCGCGAAGACGGCACCCTGCTGTCGGCCTCGGTGCCCACCATGACGACATCGATCCCGGTCATCACCGGGAGCATGCCGATCATCGGCGGCGACGACTCCAACCTCGGCATCGACACCTGAGATCCGCGCGCGCTCGCGTGGGCGTGCGCACAACAGCGAGAGATGCGGGGCGACACGCCGCGCGGAGGCGGTCGCCTCCGGCGTGTCACTCCGCCGCTCTCGCTGTTGTGTTCGGGGGGAGGATGCCGGCGATCGCCCGGACGGCATCGCGACCGGCGCGATTGGCGCCGACGGTCGACTGCGACGGGCCGTAGCCGATGACGAACAGGCGCGGCTCGTCGAGCGAGCGGCCGTTCGCCACCCGGATGCCGCCGGCCGGTGTGCGCAGGCCGAGCGGGGCGAGGTGGGCGATGTCGGCGCGGAATCCGGTCGCCCACAGGATCACATCGGCGGGCTCGAACGATCCGTCCGGCATCCGCACGCCGTCCG
>JACEFY010000093.1 GCA_016807485.1 Stenotrophomonas maltophilia
CGGAACCCGACGCCGGTCGTCACCACGACGATCTCCGGCGGCGCGGCGATGAGCTCGCGGGTGCGAGCCCACAGGGCTTCGTCATCGACGTGCGGGACGATCGTGAGGGCGGGGGCCTGCTGCACGATCGCTCCGTGACGTTCGAGCGCGGCGGTCAGTTCCCCGGCGCGGCGATCGACGGCGATCACGATCGTGCAGCCTCGCAAGCTCTCCGAGAGCGGCGGAGTCGCGGTCATCCCGCCCATTCGAGGGTCCGCTCGGGGTCGGGTAGGAGGAATCCGGCGCGGGCGACATCGCCGACGACGATCACGGCGGGGTTTCGGACCCCGGCACGCTGGGCGTCGGCGACCGCCGCGGCCAGCGTGGTGTGGGTCGTGCGCTGCTGCGGCGTGTGCCCGCTCTCCACGATCGCGACAGGACGGTCGGCGGCCGCGCCTTCCGCGAGCGCCGACGCGACGAGTCGGGACAGCGCCGCGACACCCATCAGCACCACGACCGTCACGTCCGGGTCGACGAGCGCCGCGCGCGTCGCGGTGGTGAGCGCGGCCTGACCGTTGACGATGTGCACGGCCGACGCGGTCTGCCGGTGCGTGACGGGGATGCCGGCGGCCTGGGGCACCGAGATCGCGCTCGAGACGCCCGGGACGACGTCGACGGGAACGCCCGCTGCGACGCAGGCGAGAACTTCTTCGCCGCCCCGGCCGAAGACGAACGGGTCACCGCCTTTCAGACGGACGACGCGGCGCCCGGCGCGGGCGTGTTCGACCAGGAGGGCGTTGATCTCGTCCTGCGGGACCGGATGATGCCCGGGCTGCTTGCCCACGTCGATGACGATCGTGTCCGGGTCGAGCTCATCGAGGAGCTGGGCGGTCGGGCCGAGCCGATCGGCGATCAGGACGTCGGCTTCGGCGATGAGCCGGCGTCCGCGCACGGTGAGCAGGTCGACGGCACCGGGACCGCCGCCGACGAGGTCGACCCGGCCGAGGCTGGTCGTACGGCGACGACGCAGCGGCAGGCGTCCATCGGTCAGCAGGCGGTCGATGGCGTCACGCACCCGCATCGAGCGTCGCGGGTCGACGCCGGCGTCCGACACGACACCGACCAACACATCACCGGATGCGGTCTGAGCTGTGAGCCGTGCCGTCCCGTGTCCGGCATTGGACGCGTTGATGCAGAACACGCGGCGGCGCTCGCAGGCGGCGGCGACGGCCAGGTCGACGCGCGCATCGCCGGTGGCGGTGTGCACCATCCACACTCCGGCCAGGTCACCGCGACGGAAGCGCCGCGGTGTCCACACGACGTCGCGGCGCCGGACGAGCTCGCGCACCTCGGGGCAGAGCTCGGGCGCGACGACCCGCACGTGGGCTCCGTCGTCGAGCAGTCGCCGCATCCGACGCGCGGAGACCGCGCCGCCGCCCACCACCAGCACGTCGCGTCCCGTCAGAGACAGCCCGATCATCGTCGTCATCGTCACTCCTCCCACCGGATGCAGAGGTCCTCGCCGCGTCGCGCGACGGGCCAGACCCGCAAGTGCTCGGGGTCCTTGCCCTGCGGATCCAGGCACACGCCGGTCCGCAGGTCGAACACCTGCTTGTACATGGGCGACGCGATCGTCGGAGCATCGGCACGAGTGCCGACGATGCCCCGAGAGATCACGTTGGCCCCACTGTACGGGTCGAGGTTCGACACCGCGTGCACGGTGCCGTCGCGCAGCAGGAAGAGCGCGATCTGCGTCGACCCGATCAGCGCTGCTCGTCCGCGCTCGACCTCGAGGTCGGAGAGCGCGCACAGGCGGATCCATGTGTGCTCACGAGATCCGGCGACGGCGGCCGTCATCGCCGCACCGCCAAGGTGGTTCCGGCGATCGGCACGACACCCGCGCGCCGCTCTTCGGCGCTCGCAGGACGCACCTGGCCGCGTTCGGCCACATAGCCGAGCGACGGGTCGGGGGTATCGGGCGCGTTGATGAAGGAGTGGAAGCGGGCGAGCTTCGCGGGATCGGCCAGCGTGGCCGCCCACTCATCCTCGTACGCGTCGACATGCCGGGCCATCGCGGCGTCGAGATCGGCGCAGATCCCGAGGCTGTCGTCGAAGATGACGGCGCGGAGCTCGTCCAGACCGCCCTCCAGTTCCTGCACCCAGGGGGCCGTCCGCTGCAACCGGTCGGCGGTGCGGATGTAGTAGAGGAAGAAGCGGTCGATCGCCCGGATCAGCCCGTCGTCGTCGAGTCCTTCGGCCAGCAGTTCGGCGTGCCGGGGGGTGAAGCCGCCGTTGCCGCCGACGTAGAGGTTCCAGCCGTTCTCGGTCGCGATCACCCCGGCATCCTTCCCCCGCGCCTCGGCGCACTCGCGCGCACACCCCGAGACCCCCAGCTTCAGCTTGTGAGGCGCGCGCAGCCCGCGATAGCGCAGCTCCAGCCGAACGGCCATGCCGACGGAGTCGAGTACGCCGTAACGGCACCAGGTGGACCCGACGCACGACTTCACGGTCCGCAGCGACTTGCCGTAGGCCTGCCCGGATTCGAAGCCCGCGTCGACGAGGCGCCGCCAGATCTCGGGCAGCTGCTCGAGCCGTGCCCCGAACATGTCGATGCGCTGGCCTCCGGTGATCTTCGTGTACAGCGCATAGTCCCGAGCGATCTCGCCGATGACGATCAGCCCTTCGGGGGTCACTTCGCCGCCCGCCATACGCGGCACCACGGAGTAGGTTCCGTCGCGCTGGATGTTGGCCATGACGTGGTCGTTCGTGTCCTGCAGGGCGGCGTTCTCACCCTCGAGGACGTGGCCCCCCACCAGGGTCGACAGGATGCTGGCGAGCGTGGGCTTGCAGACGTCGCACCCGCGCCCCCTCCCGAATCGCTCGATGACGGCCGAGAACGTCGTGAGTTCCGATACGCGCACCGCATCGAAGAGCTGTCGGCGAGAGAGATCGAAGTGCTCGCACAGCGCGTTCGAGACCGTCTGGCCGGACTTGGCCAATTCCTGTCCGACGAGCTTCTTGACCATGACCGTGCACGAGCCGCACGTCGCGCCGGCCTTCGTGCACGACTTCACGGCCGCCGCGTCGGCGCATCCCTCCTCGTGGACCGCGCGGCGGATGCGGCCGGCCGTCACACTCGAGCACGAGCAGACCACGGCGTCGTCGGCCAGTTCCGCCATCGGCGCGCTGCCCGACACCTCCGGCGCGAGATAGACCGCGGGGTCGGCTCCGAGGGCTCCGCCGACGAGGGGACGCAGCGAACCGTAGGCGGACGCGTCGCCCACGAGGATGCCGCCGAGCAGCGTCTGGGCATCGTCGGAGAGCACGAGCTTCTTGTAGACGCCGGCAGTCGGATCGGCGTAGACGACGTCGAGCGCGCCCGGCGTCGTGGCCATCGCATCGCCGAAGCTCGCGACATCGATGCCGGAGAACTTCAGCTTCGTCGACAGGTCGAACCCCGGGAACGTCGCGTCTCCTCCGGCCAGGCGAGATGCGGCGACCTCCGCCATCGCGTAACCCGGGGCGACCAGACCCACCGCCATGCCGTCGAAGTTCGCCACTTCGCCGATGGCCACGATGTGCGGATCGCTCGTCTGGCAGCTCTCGTCGATGATGACGCCGCCCCGGGGGTGGCATTCCAACTGGGCGTCGCGTGCGAGTTCGTCCCGCGGCCGCACCCCGACGGTGAAGACGGCCACGTCGACATCGTCGCGGGTGCCGTCGCGAAACTCGATGCCGGCGACCTGCCCGGCCGGGTCGGGATCGAGCCGGGTCGTGACGGTCTCGGTGCGCACTCCGATGCCGCGGGCCTCGATGAGCCGGCGGAGGATGCCCCCCGCGCCCGGATCGAGCTGCGCCGACATCAGACGGTCGCTGGATTGGACGACGGTGGCCGACACGTCGAGGCCGCCGAGCGCCTCGGCCGCCTCGAGGCCCAGCAGACCGCCGCCGACGACGTAGCCGCGGAGGGGCCTCCCGAGCTGCTCGCGGCGCCGTTCGACGAAGGTCCGCAACTGCTCGAGATCGTCGATCGTGCGATAGACGAAGCATCCGGGCAGGTCGAAGCCGTCCAACGCAAGACGGGCCGCATACGACCCCGTGGCCAATACGAGCCGGTCGTACTCGAGGAAGCGGCCGCTCACCAGTCGCACCCGACGACGCGAGCGGTCGATCACGGCGACCGGGTCGGCGGAAAGGAACTCGACGCGCTCGTCCGCGAACGCCGCCCCGTCTAGGGTCAGGTCATCGGCGTCGCGCCCGGTGAGGTAGCGGGTGAGGCCGACGCGGTCGTAGGGCGACCGGCCTTCCTCCCCGACGACGGTCACCCGGACGGACAGGTCTTCACGGCTCAGGAGGCTCTCGACGAAGCGGTGGCCGACCATGCCGGCTCCGACCACGACGATCCGCCGGGGGTGCTGTGCGCTCACGGGAGTCCTCCTGGGCGATCCGTCCACCCACATGGGCACGAGTGGGGAGGTCTCCGACGTTAGGGACCGCGTGTTTCACCGCGCCCGGGCTTGCGTTACCCCGGGGGAACGTCTTCCTCACAATCTCCCGAACGCCGTGTGAGGTCGGCTCGGCTCAGGCGACGGCGGCGGCCGGCTCCTCGCTGCAGCTGAAGCGCGCGCGGTACGCGCTCGGGCTGAGCCCCAGCGTGCGGGCGAAGTTCTGGCGCAGGACGGCGGCCGACCCGAACCCGCACTCATAGGCGATCGCGTCGAGGCCGAGGTCGGTCTGCTCGAGCAGGCGCTGCGCCTGGATCAGCCGCTGGCGCGCGAGCCAGGCGGCGGGCGTGGTGCCGTGATCGGCTTTGAACCGGCGCGCGACCGTGCGCTGCGACATGTGCGCCCGCGCGGCGAGCTGGTCGACCGAGAGGTCGAGCCGCAGGTTCTCCAGCATCCAATCGGTGACGGGGGCCAGCGACAGGGAGGTCGACTCCGGGAGGGGTCGGGCGATGAACTGCGCCTGCCCGCCGTCGCGCTGCGGCGGCACGACCATCCGCCGGGCGATGGTGTTCGTCAGCTCGGCGCCGAGCTCGAGCCGCAGCAGGTAGAGGCAGGCGTCGATGCCCGCCGCCGTGCCCGCGCTCGTGATGATGTGCCCGTCGTGGACGTAGAGGACGTCGGGGTCGACCTCGATCTCGGGGTACATCGCCGCCATGGTCTCGGCGTAGCGCCAATGCGTCGTGGCCCGACGCCCGTCGAGCACACCGGCGGCGGCGACGACGAACGAGCCGCTGCAGACGGTCAGCACCCACGCGCCCCGTGCGACGGCGCGCTGGATGACGCCGATCACGCGCTCGTCGACGTGGGCCCACGACTCCCGCGGGATCGGCGCGACCACCACGAGGTCGGCCTCATCGGCGAAGGCGAGGTCGGCGTCGACGTTCAGCGAGAATCCCATGTTCGCCGGCACGACACCCGGATCGGGCGTGACGACGCGGAAATCGAAGAGCGGCACGCCGTCGTCGCGGCGGTCGAGACCGAAGGCCTCGCACGCGAGTCCGAACTCGAACGGGGCGAACCCCGGCTGGACGATGCAGGCGACGGTATGCATGGCAGAAATCCTACTCTGATGTGCTCTCCTGCCACTAGTGGCAGTTCACGCGCGAGCGTAGCGTTTCAGCCATGTTCACCGTACTGATCCTCACCCTGGCCCTCGCCGCCGCCGCAACGGTCAGCACGATCCGCGCCGTGCACCTCGACGGCTACCGCCGCACGCCGACCGACCCGCGCCGTCTCCCCTGACGCGCGTCGACCGCTGCTGCCGCAGGCGGCGTCAGCGCGCGAGAGTGGTGGCGGCGTCGAGCAGGATGCCGGCCGAGCGCTCCCAGGAGAACCGCGCGATGTGCGCCCGGCCCGCGGCGACGACCTCGGCCAGGAGCAGGGGATCGTCGAGCGCCCGCACTGCCGCGGCGAACGCCGCCGCATCCGTCCCCGGCGCGTATCGGGCGCCGGACCCGGCGACCTCCCGGAAGATCGGCATGTCGGTGACGACGGCCGGGACCCCCAGCTCGATCGCCTCGGCGACCGGCAGGCCGTAGCCCTCGTCGAGCGAAGCGGTCACGAGCACGGCACGGTCGGCGAGGAGCGCGGCGTACTCGGCGTCGGACACTCCCCCGTGGAAGACGACCTCGCCGCCCGCGGGGTCGACGAGGGCCTCGAGCTCGGCGCGCCGGGCCGGGGTGATGCGCGAGAGCAGGTGCAGCGTCCGCCCCGGCAGCAGCGCGACGGCGCGGATGAGGGTCTCGACGTTCTTGTAGGGCATGAACGAGCCCATGTAGACGAGGTTCTGCGTGCCGGGCGTGACGGTCTCCTCCGCCGGCAGCACGGCGGCGAGCCGTTGAGGCGCGTTCGGGATCACCACGACGGGGCGCTTCGTCAGGCGAACTCGCGCGAACTCCGCGGCCGACGTGTCGCTCACGGTCGCGACGATGTCGGCGGCGTCGAGCGTCAGCCGCTGCGGCACGTACGACAGATGGAACAGCCGCCATCCGACCCGCACGTACCAGGGCAGATCCTTCGGCGGCGTGCGGTGACGGTAATAGATGGTGTCGTGCAGCGTGAGGATGAGGCCGAACCGCCGCCCGAACGAGCCGATCGTCTGCATGGGCGAGAAGACGACGTCGGGATGCCTCTTGTTCAGCGCCCGCGCCGCGAGCGGTTCGGTGATCGCCGTCGGGTCGCCGATCACGAGCACCGCGGCGCCCTCCGGGAGGAACGCCCGCTGGCGCTCGTCGAAGATCAGGTACGTGACCTCGACCCCGCGCGCCGGCGCCGCGAGGGCGACGGCTGCGGCGAGTTCTGCGGAGTAGCGGCTGATGCCGTCGTGGAAGTCCACCCGGATGTAGCGCGCGTCGAAGAACAGGCGCATCTCAGAGCGGCTCGCCCCGGTAGAGCTTCTCGAAGGTGTCGAGCGTGCGCTCGATGTCGTGGATCTCGACGCCGTCGAGCGACGCCTGCTGCATCCGCCGGTATTCGGCCGGGTCGGCCGTGAGCACGCGGCGGAGCTTGTCGGCGAGGTCGTCGACGTTGCCCGGCTCGAAGAGGTAGCCGTTCTCGCCGTCGTGGATGAGGTGCGGGAGGGCGACCGCGTTCGCGCCGACGATCGGCAGGCCCGAGGCCATCGCCTCCATCGTCGCGATCGACTGCAGCTCGGCGATCGACGCGATGGCGAACACATCGGCCTTCGCGTACGACGCCCGCAGCTCGTCTTCTTCGACGCGGCCGTGGAAGACGACCCGGTCGGTGAGGCCGAGGCGCTGCGCGGTCTGCTCGAGGCTGCGTCGCTGGTCGCCGCCGCCGACGACGTCGAAGGTGATGTCGGGCAGCTCCGGGGCGAGCTTCGCGATGGCCTGCAGGGTGACCTCGACGTGCTTCTCGGTCGTCAGACGGCCCACGAAGAGCACGCGGCGGTGTGTGCGCTCGGAGAAATCGGGGGTGTAGTTGCGCTTGTCGATGCCGCAGCTGATCGGGATGACGCCGTGGATGTCGATCGTCGCCTCGAGGAACTCGGCGGCCTTGCGGGTGGGCGTCGTCACGGCGCGCGACATGTCGAAGGTGCGCTTGGCGTCGGCCCACGCGGTCTTCACCACGATCTTGTCGAGCACGGGCGGCAGTGTCGTGAAGTCGAGCACGTTCTCTGCCATGACGTGGTTCGTCGCGATCACGGGGATGCCGCGCTGATGGGCGATGCGGGTCAGCGCCCGACCCAGCACGATGTGCGACTGGCTGTGCACGACGTCGGCGGGGACCTCGTCCAGCAGGCGTCGCGAGTAATGCTTCGCGCGCCACGGCCAGACGAAGCGCAGCCAGTCGTGCGGGGACCAGCCCCAGCCCGGCGGGCGGTGCACCGTGATCTCCTGCCCCTCGATCGTCTCGCGGAACACGCCGTGCCGGCGAAGCGAGACGCCCGGCGTGAGCACGTGCGGGTCCCCCATCGGGGGGTCC
>JACEFY010000094.1 GCA_016807485.1 Stenotrophomonas maltophilia
CGAGTTCCACGAGCCGGTCGGGAAGCCTCCCCCGGCGCCATACCGGAAGCGTCCGTTGGCGCCGGCCGGCGCGACGATGGAACCGGTCGTGCGTTGCGCCGAGAAGTACCCGGACTCGATCGCGTAGCGCCCCGCGGGTGCGAAGTAGGAGACGACGTAGGTGGTGCCGGGAGTCAGAGCGACCGGCGTCGACAGCGCTGCACGCTGCCATCCCGTCGCTGTCTCCGCGCCGAACGTCACCGTTGCGAGCCGGTTCCCATTCGAATCCCACAGGTTGCCCACGTGCGTGCCGTTGTTGCCCGTTCCTTTGTAGAAGCGGATGGCCGTCACCGAGCCCGCACGGGAGACGGTGAACGCGGTGCCGAGTTCGACGGCATCCGTGTCGGTCGCCGCAGCCGTGGCCGGAACGGCCGTTCCGAAGAGCGTCTCTGTGCTCCCCGGGAGTGCGGGCGCCTGTGTCGTGAAGGTCCACTGGTCCAACGGCTGCCCGCCGATGCGCACCGTCGCGGTGTAGGTCGTCGCCTGGCTGAGGTCACCGGTCGGGTCGAAGCTCACCGTCCGGGTCGTCGTGTCGTAGGCACCGACCCCCGCCACCGCCTGTCCGGCGGCCGTGGTCAGGGTGACGGATGGCGCATCCGCCGCGCTCGACAACGATGCGGAAACCGACGCCGAGACGGGCACATCGGTTCCGACGGGCGTCCGGCCCGTCACCTGCGGGGCGGGCTGCGCACCCGTCCCCGCGGTGAACACCACGTCCGCGTAGTAGCTGGACTGCTGCCACGAATCAGTGGGGCGGACGCCACCCGCGCCGTAGCGGAAGGTCCCGGCCGTCGCCGTCAGCGGTCCGTTCGTGCGCGGCGAGCTGAAGTGGTTGGTCGTGTAGGGATAGCGGCCTTGCGACGAGAAGAACGACACCGTGTAGGACTGCCCCGCTTCGAGCGTGACAGGCGACGCGAGCACCGCGGTCTGCCACCCCGACGCGCTCTCTCCGACGTACGTGACGGTGGCGAGCGCCGCCCCGCTCGGCGACCAGAGGGTGCCGGTGTGCGATCCTGTGTCGCCTGCCGTCTTGTAGAACCGCACCGCGGTGACCTGTCCGGCGACGGTGGCACGGAAGACGGTTCCGAGCTCGATAGGCGAGCCGTCATTTCCGGCCGACGTCGCCAGCGACCCCGTCCCGAAGATGGTGACCGGAGTGGGCGCCGCGGAATCGGCAGCGACGGCGAAGTTCCAGCGCACGTCTGCGCCAGCACCACCCGAACTCGACACCGCCGTGATCTCGACCGCGACCGTCGTCCCCGCTGGCAGCGGGATGGTGGGTGTGAAGGTCACCGTCGCGCCACTGATCGACGTCGCTCCCGCGACTGTCGCACCATTCGCGGTGACCGCGACGGTCGGGCTTCCCGTGAGCGGCGCGGAGAAGGTGGCCGAGATGCCCGCCGTCCGGGAAACCTCGGTCGCTCCTGCAGCCGGTGTCGTCGAGATGGCAGACGGGCCGGTTGAGCCGCGCTCGAAGACGACGTCGACGAGATAGCTGGACGCGGATCGCTCGCCTGGGAAGCCTCCCACGTATGAGTAGCTCCCGCCTCGAGCGGGCACCACGAGGGGCCCTCGCGCAAGGCCGGTGAGCAATGCGTTGGGCGAAGAAGAGTACCGACCGGAGGGGGCACTGTATGACACGAGGTATTCCGCTCCCGGGACGAGCGAGACCGGCGCTGCCAACGCGGCCGACTGCCATCCGGACGCCGTTTCATTCTCGAACGAGACGTCCGCGAGCTTCGTGCCGTCGGCGGCCCAGAGCGCGCCGGTGTGGGGTCCGGCGTTGGATGCTCCCCGGTAGTAGCGGAGGGCCGTTATCACGCCCGGTTCCGTCACGGAAAAGTGTGTGCCAAGAACGACCGGCGCGGAATCGGGATCTGCGCTGATGGTCGGCCGCTCCACCTCATCGAAGAGTGTGCACGGGCACTCGCCGACAGGTGTCGTCGCGGCGACGGTCGTGAAGGTCCACGCGGCTCCGGGGTCGAAGGCGGAACCATCTGTCGGGACGGCGGTCACCTTCACCGTGTAGGTCGTCGATGCAGCGAACCGCGACGCTGGCGCGAAGCGAACGGTCCGCGTGAGGGCGTCGTAGGAAACCGTGCCGTCGACGCCGCCATCGGGACCGGTGACGCTGATCACCGCGGAACCGACGTCGCGTGTGGCGGTCGCTTCGATCGTGCTATCCAGCGCGACCGACGATGACCCCCGCCCCGGCGACGTCATCGCAAGCCGCGTCGCGGACGAGGCGGACTGCTCGAAGACGGCATCAACGTAGTAGCTCGAATCGCCCCAGGTGAGGGATGGATACTGCCCCGGGGCGCCGTATACGCCAGGGCTCGCCCCGCCGACACCCGAGATCACACCGAGCGGCGCTGACGCAGTGCTCTTGTATGGCCAGTAATTGTCGACGTACGCATAGCCGCCGTTCGGCGCGGTGTACGACACGACATAGGTCGCGCGCGCGGTCACCGCCACCGGCGCATTGAACAGTGCGACCTGCCAACCTGTCGCTGTCTCTGCGACGAAGCTGACACTTGCCAGCTGCTGACCGTCCGCGGTCCACAGCCGGCCCGTGTGTGTGCCGGTGTTCGCCGCTCCTTTGTAGAAGCGCACTCCGGTGATGAATCCGTCGACGTCGGGAGTGACTTTCAGCCCCAGCTCGACCGACTGCGGATCGTCCGCCGACGCCCGAGCCGGAATGGTGTCGCCGTACACCGTGGCGGGACCGCCGACGGTCACGGTGTGGGGCACGCTAGCGGATCCAAGATTTGCACTGTCGTCGACCGCGCGAGCCATGATCTCGGCCGTTGGCCCGCCTTGCTGAACATAGGAATATGTCCACGACGTCGTCCCGGATGCTGGATGCCACGTTGTGCCACTGTCCGTCGAAACCTCCACCGCAGCGACGCGCCCGCCACCGACATCTGACGCGGTGCCGGTGACGACCACCATCTGCCCGTGAGTGAGCCCCGCGCCGTTCGCCGGGCTCACGACTTCCGCCGTCGGGGCCTGGGTATCCTCGCTGGCCGAAGCCGCTACGAGCGTGTCCATGAGGGAGCCAGGTTGCGCCCCCATATCTGCCAGCAAGTTGACCTGAGCCTGCTGCATGCGCGGGTCCGCAGCGGCGCCGTTGCCATCGTGGGTGGCGTCCAGACCCCATCCCCATTGGATGCTGGCGGCGGAGAACACGAGCGCCCCGCTGGCTGCTCGATACATCGTGATGTGATGCTCTGTCGTCCCTTCGACGACGGTGCTGCCATAGTCCGTCAAGTACTGGGGCGTGTAGCCAACCGTGGTCGACAGCCGGATGAGGCCCGCAGGCCGGAAGCCGTTGTCGATGTCCTCATTGGATTCGTACCCGACCGTGTGCGGCGCGAGCTCTTGGCTTGATCCTGTGGGAAGTGAGTCAAGACCGGTATTTCGCCACAATCTCGCCTTACCCTCGTCCGCCGAGACGGTGACGGGAAGGTCGTCGTGGTTGACCATGTACATGGTCCCCGTCAGCGCGTTCTCGGGCGAGTGGCCGCCCTGACCGGCGCCGGCGAACCTGGGATCACGCCACGTGCCTGTCCACTCCGACGACGGATCGATCTTCGCGTTCGCCCAGGTTTCCTTGTACGACACGAGGGTGCGGTAGGCCGAGCCGGTGCTGTCCGCCTCGTAACGTGTGCGCCAGTAGCCCTCGTTGCCCGTGAGGAACTGGAGGTTCACTTTCGCATCGCGGGCCGCTTCGATGTTCGCGCGCTGCGCGCCCGACCAGTACTCGTCGTGACCGACCGAGAGGAACACACGGTGGTTCAACAGTTCTCCGCCGCGACGGTCGGTGTCGACTCCGGCGATATACGACATGTCGTACCCGTTGCGCTCCAGGAATCGCACCGTGGCGAACTCCGAGCTGAAGTAGAAGTCGCGCTTCTCATCGCCCGCGCGCGTCGCGAAGGGGCGGTTGTAGCTGATCTTGTAGGCGCGGCCGTTCGCAGCTCCCTGATAGAAGTCGCTGCCCCCATAGGAGTTGTACGCCTGCCACGTCGGGTCGGAGGTCTGGAACAGCACGTCGGACGTGTTGCCGTCCTTCCGGACGATGAAGATGATGTGGCTCGCACCGCCCGTGTCGGTACGGGTGAGCTTCGCGACATAGACGCCCGAGACGGCGGTCGCCGGCACGTTCCACGAGGCGGACACGCCCCAGGTCCCGCAGTCGTACAGCTCGGTCGTCACATCGGAGAGGCATTCGGGCTGAACCTGCGGAAGGGTCGCGGTGACCGGCACCGACGTGATCTCACGCGCACCCAGGCCCTGGTACCACCCGGTCCGGTAGATGTCGATCGTGTAGGAGGCGGCATCCGTGTCGACCTTGAAGTCGATGGTGCTGCCTGCGTTCACCGAGATGTCGGTGGCGAACCCTTGGATCGACGGATCGCCGGCTCCCTCGATGTCCCACTTCGCGGGATCGGTGCCGAGCTGCCGGTTCTCGCAGACGATCGGGTTGACGTCGGCCCCGCAGGGGCTGCCCGCCGCCTCCGCCTGCGCCGCCGGCGACACGACAGCCAGCATCGTGCCGACAAGCCCCACGAGTGCCGCGAAGGCCCACCCGCGCACCGATCGGTGACGACGACCGAGTCCTCGATCCATGGTCATCTACACGTTCCCCTGTCGCACGCTGATCGTCGGAGCCTGGTCAGGAGCAGGGATGACCACCCCACCCCGCGCGATCGACCACGACGAATCGCCGACGATGCGCGGGGCGGGGCGATCAATGACGGTACCGTCCGCCGGAAGAGCGTCGACGACGGAAGTGTGAGCGCCCCCGCGCACACGCCTCGACGGCGTCGTCGCAACGACGGAATTTCCCCGGTTCCCCATACTCGTTTCCCCCGATACCCGCCGCGTGAGTAAGCGCGACGGGCCTTGTATATCGCCCGACTGGCCCCAGCCAACCCGCATCCCCCAAAGACGCGGATATCGAACGATGTCCCCGCGGTCACTATATGCACAGATCACCCCCCCGCGCCATACTCGATCTCGACGGATGTCGTGGGGGCACCGTCACGGGGAGGGGAACCCATGACCGATCGACCGACGATCCAGGCGACGGCCGACGTCGACGACAGCGCCGTCCTCGGCGCGCGGACACGCGTGTGGCACCTGGCACAGGTGCGAGAAAACGCCCGGCTCGGCGCCGATTGCAACATCGGTCGGGGGGCGTACATCGGCCCGGGAGTCGTGCTGGGCGACGCCTGCAAAGTGCAGAACTACGCACTGGTGTACGAGCCGGCGGTCGTCGGCGACGGCGTCTTCATCGGCCCCGCCGCGGTGTTCACCAACGACGAGTTCCCGCGCGCGGCGAACCCCGACGGCACGCCGAAGAGCGCCGACGACTGGCACGCCGTGGCCGTCGTGGTCGAGCGCGGCGCCTCGATCGGGGCCCGCGCCGTCTGCATCGCTCCGCTGCGGATCGGCGAGTGGGCGCTCGTCGCCGCCGGCGCGGTGGTCACGAAGGACGTCCCCGCGCACGCGCTCGTGGCGGGGGTCCCGGCACGCCGCATCGGCTGGGTCGGGCGCACCGGCCGGCCGCTCGAGCGCGACGGCGACGGGTGGCGGTGCCCCGACAGCGGCGAACGCTACGCCCAGGAGGGCGAGACCCTCCGCGTGCTCGCATGACCCACGCGGCGTACGTCGTCGTCGGGGCCGGCATCATCGGCGCCGCCGTGGGTAGCGAGATCCTCCGACGGTTCCCCGGGAGCACGGTCACCGTGCTCGAGAAGGAGCATCGGCCGGCTGTCCACCAGACGGGACACAACTCGGGCGTCGTCCACGCGGGCCTGTACTACGAACCGGGCGGGCTCAAGGCGCGACTGTGCCGCCGCGGTGTGTCGCTGCTGAAGGACTTCTGCGCCGAGAAGGACCTGCCCTACCTCGAGTGCGGCAAGCTCGTCGTCGCCCTCGACGCCGCGGAAGAGGCTCGACTCGGTTCGATCCACGCGCGCGCCGTGGCCAACGGGGTGCCGGGTGTGCGGCTCGTGGATGCCGCCGGCATCCGCGATATCGAGCCCAACGCGGTCGGCCGCGCCGCGCTCGTCTCCCCCGGCACCGCCGTCGTCGACTACACCGCCATCACCCGGGCCCTCATCGACGACGTCGCCGCCGCCGGCGGAACGGTGCAGTTCGGCCGAGAGGTCGTCCGCATCGAGCGCACGGCCGGCCGGAGCATCGTGCACACCGATGCCGGGCCGGTCACCGCCAACCACGTGATCGTGTGCGCCGGAGCCCAGTCCGATCGGGTCGCGCGGCGGTCGGGCGGGCCGCGGCATCCGAGCATCGTCCCGTTCTTCGGTCAGTACTTCCTGCTGGAGCATGCCTACAGCGACATCCTTCGCGGACTCGTGTATCCGGTGCCCGATCCGCGCTATCCGTTCCTCGGCGTGCACCTCACCAAGCGGTTCGACGGCGAGATGACCGTAGGCCCGAACGCGTTCCTGTCCCTCTCCCGCGACCACTATCGCGGCCTCGGCCTGCGACCGCGCGACCTCGCGGCGACGCTCTCCGATCCGGGCTTCTGGCGGTTCGCCGCGCGCAATATGCCGAGCGCCGTACGTGAAGCGCGCACGGTGCTCTCGCAGCGGTTCTTCCTGCGCGAGGCCCAGCGCTATGTCCCCTCTCTCGAGGGGGCGACGGCGACACGGATCGAGCGCGGCATCCGCGCGCAGGCGATGGATGCCACCGGCACCCTCCTCGACGATTTCGTCATCGAGACGGATGCCGCGGCCACCCACGTGCGCAACGCCCCGTCCCCGGGCGCCACCTCGTCGCTCGCGATCGCCGAGCACCTCGTCGACGCGGTCCTCGCCCGCGCCTAGCTCAGAGCTTCCGCAGCAGGACGCGCTCGACGGAGTGGTCGGCGCCCTTCTTCAGGATGAGCGTCGCGCGATGCATGGTCGGCTCGACGTTCTCGCGCAGATTGGGCAGATTGATCTCGTTCCAGTAACCCATCGCCGTCTCCACCGCTTCGGCGTCCGACAGCTCGGCGAACACCTTGAAGAACGAGCTCGGGTTGCTGAACGCCCCCTGACGAAGCGCCAGGAAGCGGTCGACGTACCACTGCGCGATGTCGGTGTCGGCGGCATCCACATAGATCGAGAAGTCGAAGAGGTCGCTGACGGCGACATCGTTCGGGTTGGGCGGCGGCGAGAGGACGTTCAGTCCTTCGACGATGACGACGTCGGGGCGCCGCACGGTCACCTGCGCGTCGGGCACGATGTCGTATCGCACGTGCGAGTAGAACGGCGCGCGCGCTTCGGGGGCGCCGGACTTCACGTCCATCAGGAACCGCACGAGCGCGCGCCGGTCGTACGACTCGGGGAAGCCCTTGCGGTCCATGATCCCGCGCCGCTCGAGCTCGGCATTGGGGTACAGGAAGCCATCGGTCGTCACGAGCTCGACGCGCGGGGTCCCCGGCCAGCGGCTCATCAGTTCGCGCAGGAGCCGCGCGATCGTCGACTTGCCGACGGCGACCGACCCCGCGACGGCGACCACGAACGGCGTCGTCGAGTCGGGTTCGCCGAGGAAGTCCGCCGTCTCCGCGCCGAGCCGCTTGGTGTTCTCGGCGTAGGTCGACAGCAGCCGGCTGAGCGGCAGGTACACCGCGCGCACCTCGGCGACGTCGAGCCGATCGCCGATGCCGCGCAGCTGCACCACTTCGGTCTCGCTGAGCGGATTCGCCGTGCCGGCGGCGAGCCGCGCCCATTCGGAACGGTCGACCTCGCGGTACAGCGAGTCGACGGCGAGCGTCGCATCTTCGGTGGACATCGCGCCCACTCTATCGGCCGCGCCGCCCGCACCCGCGTC
>JACEFY010000095.1 GCA_016807485.1 Stenotrophomonas maltophilia
GGCGAAGCCGAGGAGCGACCCGAGCACGACGGCGGCGACGACGCGCATGACCAGTTCGACCACGCCGGTGAGCGTCGGGATCATCGTGTCGCCGAGGCCCTGCAGCGTGCCGCGGAGGACGAACAGCACCCCGAGCGCGCTGTAGCTGACGCCGTTGATGATGAGCATGAGGTGCGCGAGCGAGACGACCTCGTCGGCCGCATCCCCCACGAAGACCCGCACGACCGGCGCGCCGAAGGCGACCAGCAGCGCGCCGAGAGCGACCGATCCGACGAGCGCCATCCACACGGCCTGCACGACGCCGCGGCGGATGCGGTCGGGGCGGCCGCCGCCGTGGTTCTGCGCGACGAACATCGACACGGCGAGACCCAGCGACATGAGCAGCGCCACGGCGAGCCCGTCGACGCGGCTCGCGGCCGTGTAGGCGGCGACGGCGTCGGGGCCGAGACGGTTGAGGGCGACCTGCACGGTGAGGGTGCCGATCGCGATGATGGATGCCTGGAACCCCATCGGCAGGCCGAGACGCAGGTGCTCGCGGAGGTCGGCGCGATCGATGCGGAAGTCGGCGCGGGCGAGCCACAGGGCGGGCACCCGGCGCCGGACGTACTCGAGGCACAGCAGCACCGACACCGCCTGCGAGAGCACGGTCGCGAGCGCGGCGCCGCCCACGCCCCAGGCGAGCGGGCCGACCATGACGACCACCAGCGCGATGTTGAGCAGGCACGCGAGGGTGAGGAACACCAGCGGGGTGCGCGAGTCGCCGATCGCGCGGATGATCGCCGACAGGTAGTTGAAGAACATCGTCGCGCCCGCCCCGAGGAAGCTGACCTGGGCGAACGTCGTCGCGCCGTCGAGCAGCTCGGGCGGCGTCTGCAGCAGCTCGAGCAGCGGGCGGGCGACGAGGGGTGCGCCGATGGTCAGCAGAACGCTGACGACGGCGGTGAGGATCGTTCCGGCGGCGACGGAGCGGCGCACGGCCGCGTGGTCTTTCGCGCCGAATGCCTGCGCCGTCGGGATCGCGAAGCCGCTCGTCATGCCCCAGGCGAACCCCAGGAGGAGGAAGAGCAGCGCGCCCGTCGCGCCGACGGCGGCAAGGGCATCGACGCCGAGCCAGCGCCCCACGACGATCGCGTCGGCCACGTGGTAGAGCTGCTGTACCACGTTGCCGATGAGCAGCGGGACGGCGAACGTCAGGATGACCCGCCAGGGGCTGCCGGTGGTGAGGGTCTTGGCCATGCGCGTGCTCTCGTGCAGTCGTGGGCGGATGCTGTCGGGCGCTCTCGAATCGATTCGAGACGAAGTTTCCATCATCTCACACCGTGCCGTGCGCCCGCCAGCGCCGGTCAGGGTTCTGCGCGGTCGTCCAGCGTCAGCTGCAGGAGGGTCAGGTCGAGCCAGCGGCCGAACTTCGCGCCCACCTGCGGCAGCGTCCCCACCCGCTCGAACCCGAGCTTGGTGTGCAGGCGGATCGATCCGGCGTTGCCGGACTCGATCGCCCCGACCATGACGTGCGTCCCGCGGTGCCGTGCACGCTCGATGAGAGCGCGCAGCAGGGCCTCCCCCAGGCCGCGCCCACGCTGGTCGCCGCGGACGTATACGGAGTGCTCCACCGTGTGGCGGTAGCCGTCGAACGCCCGCCATGGCCCGAACGAGGCGTAGCCGATGACCTGTCCGTCATCTCCGACCGCGACCAGCACGGGGAAGCCGGCCTCCTGCCGCGCGGCCATCCACGCGACGCGGTCGGCGACGGTCACTTCGTGCTCGTTCCAGACCGCCGTCGTGTGCGCGACGGCGTCGTTGTAGATCTCGGCGATGCCGGCGGCATCCGCCGCCTCGGCATCGCGGATCGCGGCGCTCACGTGCCGTCCCGCAGGTCGCCGAGCGTGCGCTCCGCGTACGAGATCTCATCGAACCGCGCGGCGCATGCCTCTCCGAGGGGCGCCTGCGCGAGGAAGCCGACGCGGAACGGACCCGACCCCTCCGCCAGCCGGAAGAGGCGGACGAAATCCCACCGCGAGCCGTCGGCCGACGCATGGAACGCGAACGCCGGTCCGACGCGGGCGACGCGGAGGAAGACGTGCGGGTCGTCGACCGGTGCGCTGTTGACGTCGTCCGAGAAGCGCTCGGTGACGACGCTCACGACCATCGGCTGCCGCTGCGGCGAATACTCGAAGCAGAGCTTCGCCCAGTGGTCGGGGTCGCTCCACACCGCCAGCGCGCCGGCGTCGAAGGTCGAGCGCTCGCCCGTGACCTGCACGCGGGCGGAGAGCACGAAGTCGCCCGCGGGGGCGTCGAACGCGAGCGCCGTCGCGGCGTGCTGCTGCGGGCCGCCGAGCGCATCATTGGTCCAGTCGACCCCCGGTGCCGCGATGAGCTGGAGCACCTCACCGTCGACCGTGGCCGCACCCGGCCCGTTCGTCCACGAGAGCGAAGGCAGGGCGGGGAGGTGCACGGTCATGGCTCCACGCTAGCGCCGGTCAGAGGGTGAGGTGGATGCCGGTTCCCTCGGCGCGCGCCGAGACGCCTGCCGGGCTGTCGACGACCCACGTCGGATGCGCTTCCGCCGCGTGCGGACCGACGCCGACGACCCGCATCCCGGCGGCCAGTCCCGCCTGTATGCCGTTTGCGGAATCTTCCAGCACGACGCAGTCCGCGGCATCCACCCCGAGGATCCGGGCGGCGGCCAGAAACCCTTCGGGATGGGGTTTGCTGGCCGACACGTCCTCCGCCGTGACGGCGATCGCCGGCATCCGGAGGCCGGCCGCGCCCATCCGTGCGGTGGCCAGCGCGAGCGGGGCCGACGTCACGAGGGCGTGCGGCAGGTGCGCGAGCGCGTCGAGCAGTTCGGATGCCCCGGCGAGCGCGACGACGCCGTCGAGTTCGGCGGTCTCCGCCTCGAGGAGGGCGCGGTTCTCCGCGAGGTTGTCTTCGTGGGGGCGGTGGGGAAGGAGGAGCGCCATGCTCTCCTGCCCCTGCCGGCCGTGGATGATCGACAGCGTCGTCGCGGGGTCGATCCCGTGCGCGAGCGACCACTGCGTCCACAGGCGTTCGACGACCGCGTGCGAATCGACGAGCGTGCCGTCCATGTCGAGGAGCACCGCGGCCGCGTGGATGTCGGTCATGCGTCCACCGTAGCCGCGGGCTCAGGGCGTCTGCGGCATCATCCGGCGGAGGGAGTCGTAGATGGGCGGCGATTTCACCGACATCGCGGTGAGGACGGCAGCGCCGCCGGCGAGCAGCATCGGCACCGTCACCGTCGTGACCGCCGACGGGCGCGTTGAAGGCCACCGCGAGCCCCGCGCCGGACATCGCGGTCTGCACCACGCGGAGGTCGTCGGCGCTGCGCCCGGCCGCCCGTCCGACACCGACGCCGATCGCCGCGCCCATGTGCACCGTCGGACCTTCCCGTCCCAGCACCAGCCCGGACCCGATGGCGGCGAGTCCTCCTGCGAACCTCACCGGAACCACCGACAGTGGCGGGGGCGGAAGCTCAGCGCGGAAGACCGCTTCGACGTCTTGGATGCCACTGCCTGCCGACCGCCGCGAGAGGCGCACGAGCATCGCCGCGACCGCCGCACCGGCGGCACCGAAGACGACGACGACGATCCACCCCCACGCGACGCCGTGCGCCCAGGCCGAGAGCTGGACCCGGAAGACATCTGCGTGCAGAAGGAGCCAGCGGAAGGCGCCCCCCGACGAATCCGACGGCGGCGCCGGCGACGATGGCGAGCCCCGCGAGTGCGGCGAGCGAGCGCAACGAACCCGATCTCGGGGCGTCGGCATCCGTCACGCGCTCAGCATACTGAGCGCGGCTCGTCGACCCGGAGCAGTCTCGTCGCAGCCCGCCGTCACCCCAGCGCGGCCGCCTTCGCGGTGAGCACGCGCCGCTGTGCCGCGTTGCCGACGAGCGCGGCGGCGCGCGTGAGCTCGTCGCGCGCCTCATCCGTGCGCCCGACCTGTGCGAGCAGCTCACCGCGCACGCTCGGCACGAGGTGCGATCCGGGGAGCGCGCCGGATGCAGCGAGGGCATCGACGACGCGCAGGGCTTCCGCGGGACCGGCGACCATCGAGAGCGCCGCGGCGCGGTTGAGTTCGACGACGGGATTGGGTGCGAGGCGTCCGAGCACCTCGTACAGCACGACGATCTGCGCCCAGTCGGTGTCGCCGATGTCGACGGCGACGGCGTGACACCGGGCGATCGCGGCCTGCAGCGCATACGGCCCGCGACCGGCGCCGCGTGCCCGGGCGAGCGCGTCCGCTCGACCCTGGAGCTGCACGGCCCGGGCGATCTGCCCGCGGTCCCAGCGGCGGCGGTCCTGATCGGCCAGCAGGATCGGGGTGCCGTCCGGCTCCTCGCGTGCGGCGAACCGCGACCGCTGGAACTCCATGAGAGCCACGAGAGCGAGGGGCTCGGGCTCCCTCGGCACGAGCTGCGCGACGATCCGCCCGAGCCGCAGCGCCTCGTCGGCGAGGTCGGGGCGGATCCAGCGGTCGCCGCTCGTGGTGGCGTATCCCTCGGTGAAGACGAGATAGACGACGCCGAGCACCGCCGACAGCCGGCCGCGCCACTCCGACGGGTCGGGCGCTTCGAAGGGCACGCGCGCTGCGGCGAGCGCCTTCTTCGCCCGTGTGATGCGCGCCTGGACCGTCGGCACGGAGGCGAGCAGCATCCGCGCGATCTCGTCGGTCGACAGCCCCGCGACCACCCGCAGCGTCAGCGCCACCTGCGACTCGCGCGAGAGCGCCGGGTGGCAGGCCGTGAACACGAGACGCAGCACGTCGTCGTCGATCGGCTCCCAGCGGTCTTCTGTGGCTTCATCCAGCGTGCGCGCGACCTCGGCGTAGCGCTCCTCGAGGCGCCCTCGCCGTCGCCACGCGTCGATCACGCGACGCTTGGCGACGGCGGTGAGCCACGCTCCGGGGTTGTCGGGCGCGCCGTCTCGCTCCCAGGCGGCGAGCGCCTCGAGCACCGCCTCCTGGGCGACGTCTTCGGCGAGCCCGACGTCGCCGGTCATCTTGGCGACGGATGCGGCGATCCGGGGGCCTTCGATGCGCCAGACGGCGTCGACCGCGCGCCGCGCGGCATCCCGCCCCGTCATGACGGGCGTACCCGCCGTCACGACCCGGACTCGGGACGCCACTCCTTCTCCTTCTGGATGAACTCGTTGTCGGCGAAGTCGGCGAAGTCGCTCTCATCCGTGACGCGACGCACCTCGAGCTTGCCGCCCGGACCGAGCGGGCACCGCTTCGCCCACTCGAGCGCCTCTTCCGCGGTGGCGGTCTGGAGGATCCAGAATCCGTTGAAGAGCTCGTGGATCTCTCCGTAGGGGCCGTCGCTCACGATCGGCGCCTCGCCGCCGAACTCGACGACGTAGCCGGGCTCGGGCGCCAGACCGTCACCGGCGATCATCACACCGGCATTCAGCATCGCCTCGTTGTAGGCGCCCATCGCGTTGATGACCTCCTCGAAGTCCATCTCGGCGTAGGCGTCGGCGGCGGCCTGCGTCGCCCGCATGATCAGCATGTGCTTCATTTCGATGTCCTGTTCCGGCGTGATCGCCTCTTCGAGCGGGTCCTGGTGACCCTTTCACTCTTGCGTCGAACGGCGCGCGACGAAATCGACACGGCCGTCGGATCCTCCGATCGCCGTCACGCTGCGCCTCGCCGAGTCCCATCGGCGCAGCGCCACCCCCTCGCCCGGATGCGCCGGACCGAGCAGCGCCGTCGCCGCCTCGAGATCGGCGAGGCGCAGGCGGCGCGCCAGCGTGACGTGCGGGGTCCACTCGTCCGGTGCCGTGTGCGGGGCGTCGACGCCGGGTCCCGCGGCCGCATGCACGGCGGCATGCAGCGCGAGCAGATCGCCGGACAGGTCGACGCGCCGGGCGAGCACGCCGCGATCGCCGTGGGCGAAGACGATCGGCTCCGACAGAGCGAGCGTCACCGGCAGTCGCGTCGCGGCATCCGCGAACCGGGCGGCGGCGAGCGCGGCCGCGTTCGCGGGGCGCACGAGCAGGGTCACATGCGGCCGGTTGCTCGCCGACCGGTGCGCGGCCATGCTCGAATGCCCGGCGGCGGCCAGCCGCTCCCAGTCAGCGCGCACGAGCGCCTCCGACGCGGCGTCGAGCAGAAGCTCGATGCTGATGACGTCGCCCACGCGCCGAGGCTATCGCGCGCGGAGCCTGCCGTGTCAGGGTGGGGGACGCATCCAGCGCGGGGAGTTCGATGTTCACTGTCACCGAGACCGTCACGATCGCCCGGCCGCGTGCGGAGGTGTTCGCCTTCCTCACCGACGGCGCCCGGCGGCCCGAGTGGGATGAGACGGTCGTGTTCGAGCGGCTCACCTCGCCCGAGCCGGTGGGCGTGGGCAGCACCATCCACTCGCGTGTGCGTGCCATGGGCCGCGAGAACGACTTCCACTGGCGGGTGACGCGATACGACCCGCCCGAGCAGCTCGCGACGGTGAGCACGTCCGGGCCGGTGGCGACGGAGTTCGACCTCGCGTTCACCGAGACGGATGCCGGCTGCACCGTGCGCGCGACGATCGAGGCCACCCCCGGGGGGCTCATGCGGCTGGTCGAGCCGATGATCGCCGAGACGGTGCGCTCGACCCTCGCGGTCTCGCTCAGTCGTGCGAAGACGCTGCTCGAGCGATGATGTCGCGCAGCGCCGCACGCACCACGGCGGCGCGGTCGGCGAATGACCGCTGGGCCGTGACGTAGGCGGCTTTGCCCTCCGGCGTCTCGATGGGCACCGGCGCGTATCCCCAATCGGCGAGGTCGTAGGGCGAGGCGCGCATGTCGAGCTCGCGGATGTCGCGCGCGAGCTCGAACGCATCCAGGAGCAGCGCCCCGGGGACGAGCGGTCCGAGCTTCACGGCCCACTTGTAGAGGTCCATGTTGGCGTGCAGGCAGCCCGGCTGCTCGCTGTCCGCCTGCGCGGCACGGCTGAGCGCCCGGCGGTTGAGCGGAACGGCGTCCGGGGTGAAGAACCGGAAAGCGTCGAAATGGGTGCACGTGAGCGGGTGCGCGTCGACGACGGCATCCGTCCCTTCCCGCCCGAGGCGCAGCGGCACCGGATGCCGGTGCTCGGCCTCGCGGTAGACCATCGCCCACTCGTGCAGACCGAAGCATCCGTACTGCGCCCGCGCGTCGGCGGTGGCGCGCAGGATGTTGCCGACGCCGGTGAGCAGGAGGCCGCGGTCGGCGACGAACGCCGCGGTGTCGACGACGAGGTCGTCTCCCGCCGCGCGGTACCACCGCCACTGCGCCCGGGGGGTCTCGGCCGCGCCCTCCAGCGGCACGTCCGCTCCCGGATGCCACCGCCGCAGCACCGCCGGCTTGTACGAGTAATAGGTGTAGAGGAAGTCGTCGACCGGGTGCGTCTGACCGCGCGCCGCCCGTGCCCGCCGGCCCGCGGTGAGCGCATCGGCCCGCGCGTGGTGCTCGTCTTCGCGCGCGCGCCACTCGGCGAGCGGTATGGCGGATCGGACGGTGAGCACGCATCGAGGATACGGCGGCCGGCCGGCGGGCCGCGGCATCCACCCCCACCCCGCCGCGGCGGCGGCGCGTGCACAACGGCGAGAGTGACAGGGCGACACGCCGCGCGGCGGCGGTCTCACCCGGCGTGTCGCACCACGGCTCTCGCCGTCGTGCACAGGGGCGGATGCGTCAGCTCGCGGCGGTGCCGAAGCGCTCGGTCGCGGCTGTCGGGCGGGCGAACCGCGGCATCTACCCCCTGACGCCCGCCGCGCCGCGCACAACGGCGAGAGTCCCGGGGCGA
>JACEFY010000096.1 GCA_016807485.1 Stenotrophomonas maltophilia
GAAGAGGCCGACCTCGTCGCCGCGCGCTGGGACGTGCTGGCAGAGTTCACGACCTCGCCCGGCGGCAGCGACGAAGCCATCCGCATCTACCTCGCGCGCGACCTCTCGCCCGCCGCCGAGACCTTCGAGCGCACCGAGGAGGAAGCCGACATCGAAGTGCGCTGGGTGCCGCTGGACGACGTGGTGGATGCCGTGCTCGCCCGGCGCGTGCAGAATCCGTCGTTGATCGTCGCCGTGATGTCCGCCTTCGCATCGCGAGCGCGTGGGTGGGCGACCCTCGCCCCTGCCGACAGCGCGTGGGAGCGGCGACCCCGTGCGATCGGACGCATCCCGGAGTGAGACTCGAGCGCGCGGTCGACGCCTACGCGAGGCACATCTCGATCGAGCGCGGCCTCTCCGAGCACACGATCGCGGCCTATCGGCGCGATCTCTCGGGCTACGTCGGCTGGCTGCGGACGCAGGGGGTCACCGAGACCGAAGACGTGACCACCGATCTCGTCGGAGCATTCATCGCCGAACGGGCGGCCGCGGTGCCGCCGCCC
Source organism: Stenotrophomonas maltophilia (assembly GCA_016807485.1). Lineage (GTDB taxonomy): Bacteria > Actinomycetota > Actinomycetes > Actinomycetales > Microbacteriaceae > Microbacterium. The sequence continues at coordinate 543 of JACEFY010000096.1, forward strand.
GCCGCCACCTCGCTCGCGCGGCTGCAGTCGTCGGTCCGCGGTGTGCACCGGTTCCTCGTGCGTGAGGGGATCGCCGAGCACGACCCGAGCGACCGCCTTCGACCGCCCAAGACCCCCCAGCGGCTGCCGAAGGCCCTGCCCTACGACCAGGTGGTCGCCCTGCTCGACGCCGCCGGCCCCGCGCCCGGCGACGCCGCCGACACCGACCTCGTGCGCCTCCGCGACCGCGCCCTGCTCGAGCTGCTCTACGCGACCGGCGCGCGGGTGTCGGAAGTCACCCAGCTCGACGTCGACGACCTCGCGCACGGCGATGTGCTGCGCGTGCGGGGGAAGGGCTCGAAAGAGCGCATCGTGCCCGTCGGATCGTATGCGCGCGCCGCGGTCGACGCCTATCTCGCGCGCGCCCGGCCCGAGCTCTCCCGCCGGGGGAAGGCCACCCCGAGGCTCTTCCTCGGCGCACGCGGCGCACCGCTGTCGCGGCAGAGCGCGTGGCTCGTGATCCAGCAGGCGGCGGAGCGGGCGCATCTCAGCGCCCACGTCTCGCCGCACACCCTCCGGCATTCGTTCGCGACGCACCTGCTCCAAGGCGGCGCGGACGTGCGCGTCGTGCAGGAACTCCTCGGACACGCGTCGGTGGCGACGACCCAGATCTACACGCACGTCACCGTCGACACTCTGCGCGACGTCTATGCGACCTCACACCCCCGCGCACGCTGATTCACCCGGCGCGGATCCGTGCGCGCACGCGGCCCCATGCGCACAATGAATGCGTGAGCATTGCATCGTCGTCTGTCGCTTATCGACCCGGCCGCGCGCTGGCGATTTTCTGGATCGCCGCGGGGCTTGTTGCGTGGGTTGTGTCGTTCCTGCTGTACCAGGAGTACATCGGTCAGCTCACCGGAGCCACGCCGATCATCTCGTGCAACATCAGCCCGATCGTCACGTGTGGACCGAACCTGCTCTCACCCGGGGGCAACCTCCTCGGCTTCAGCAACTCGATCATCGGGATGGTGCTCTTCGTCGGCCCGATCTACGCGGGGGTCAGCGCGCTTGCCGCGCCCGGCGGACTGCGACCCTGGTATTGGCGCACGTACGCACTCTTCGTCCTCGGGGGCTTCGCTTTCGTGCACGTCCTCGCCTACCGAAGCGTCTTCGAGTATGGCTCGCTCTGCCCCTGGTGCATGATCGTGTGGCTCGTGACCATTCCGCTCGGGTGGACGGTGTTCGGCTGGACCCTGCGGGAAGGAATCTGGGGCGCCGCGCCCCGCAAGCTCGGCCGCGGGATCCTCTCGTGGCTGCCGGTTATCGTCGTGGCCGATTACCTGCTGATCGCGGTCACGGCGCAGTTGCGGCTCGACGTCATCGGTTCGCTGTTCTAACGCCCGTATTTCACGGCCCGCGCGCGAGCGGCGCCGGCGCGCGGTCTCGACACTGGAGGGATGGGAGCGGACCGTCGAGGTGAGCGTTCCGGCCTCTTTTCGCGCCGGGCAGCGCCAATGGTCAACGCGACCGGTGAGCGCCCGGGTTTCGTGCACATCCCGCACGGTCAGGTGTACCTCGATTCGGCGTGCCAGAGCCTGCGTCCGCAGCCGGTCGTCGATGCCCTCACAGACTATCTGCTGAATTACGGCGCATGCGGCGACCGGGTGCGCTACCCCTGGGGCCGCCGCGTCGACGAGGAAGTCGCCCGTACGCGCAGTCTGGTGCTCGATGCCCTCGGCCTGTCGCCTCGTCGCCACTCGTGCGCCTTCACCCTGAATACGACATCGGGGCTGAATCTCCTTCTCGGGCAGCTGCCGGCGGGGCGCTACGCGCGCGTCATCACGACCCACGCCGAGCACAACGCCGTGTTTCTGTCGACAATGACCGCTGCTCGTCGCCTGGGTATTGCGCGGATCGCTCTCGAGCGCACCGTGGACGGCGAGATCGAGCGGTCGGGGATCGACCTCACCGATGCGATCGTCGTGGTCTCGGCGATGGACAACGTCGCCGGAGCTCTCACGAACGGACTTTCGGCACTCATCGCCGACGTGCACCGCGCCGGCGGCATCGTGATCATCGACGCCGCCCAGGCCGCGCCGCACGGGCTCTCCCAGCTGCGGGGGCTCGAGGCCGACGCGATCTGCTTCTCGGCCCACAAGATGTCGGGGCCTTCGCTCGGCGTCGTGGCCGCGACGAATGAGCTGCTGATCTCGCTCGAGGTCACTTTCGTCGGAGGCGGACAGGCCGCCGCGGTCACGGAAGACGCGTTCGAGCTCCTGCTCGAACCGCACACGCGGCTCGAGGCGGGCCTGCAACCCTGGGGCGAGATCATCGCGTTCGGCGCGGCCTTGGAGTGGCGCAGCCGCTTTCGCAGTGCGACCGGCGAAGCGCTCGCCGCCCACGAGGCGCGCCTCGCCGCGCGCTTACGCGAGGGGATCGCCGCCTTGCCCCACGTGGAGCTGTTCAGCCCGATCGGTTCGCCGCTCGTGACGGTGCGACCTCTGCGGGTCGACGCGCATCGGCTGGCGGCTTTCCTCGCCCATGCGGGGATCATGGTGCGCAGCGGCTACTTCTGTGCGCACCACTGGTTGCAGGACCGCGAAGGCCTCCCACCGCTCGTGCGCTTCAGCGTAGGCGCGCACAATACCGACGCCGACGTCGACCAGACCCTCGAGGTCATGGGCCGGCTCATGCGGGGGCTGTGACATGGTGTGCGTCGTCGCCTTCTTCGTCGTGCTGGTGCTGTCGGCTGTCTCGGCGAAGTACCGCAAGCTCCTGGGCCGTGCGTGGGGGTGCGTCTGGCGCAAAGTGACGTTCCGGCCGTGCGACACGACCTTCCGCGAAGACATCAAGAACTCCCTTCTGGCCCCGCTGGCGATCCGTCAGCCGCGCCTGGTGAAACCGGCATCCGTAGCGATCGAGACCTTCGCGTGGATCATGGTGCTGAGCCTCGTCGTGAGCCTGTACCTGCTGGGCCGCAGCGGCCTAAATCTCTTCGTCTACGGCACGTGCGACAAGCAAGACACGCAGGCATGCGCGCTGGCTGCCGAGTCGTGCTCGATCGACGGCGGCACGCCCGGGTTCTGGGAGTCGGTGGGCACAGGAGACGTCCTCGGCGCGTTCGGCAACGAGTTCGCGTCGCTCGGAGACACGATCGCCGCCATCCCGAGCCGCCTGAAAGAGTGGGATGCCGCCGAGTACACCGCAACGAATGCCACCTACCTCGGCGGATATCGTGAGGGCCTTCCCGTCGCGCTGGAGGTGCTCGACCCGGGATGCCGGTTCTGCGCAGAGCTCTTCCGCAACCTTGAAGAGTCCGCGTTCGCGCAGACGCACAACGTGACGTATCTCGCATATCCGATCTCGACGAGCCTCGGCCCGAAGTTCCCGAACTCGCCGCTCGTGGCGTCGTATCTCGCAGCCGTGCAGTCCTTCGAAGCCGACCACGGAGATCTTCACGGGCGCACGGGCGATTGGGCGATTCTCGAGCAGCTGTTCACGGGAGAGTCTCCTGACGGGACAGCCTGGCAGGAATGGATGAACGATGCGGATGCCGCGGCCGCTCGCTCGCAGCTGCAGACCTGGCTTGCCGAGGCCGGGTACGACAATGATGCGATCGCCGAGATCGACGCGCTCGCCGATTCTGTCGCGGTGTCCGGCGTCTTGGCGCAGGTGCGCACCGTCGTGGAAGACGACATCAACACCGTCGCGATCCCGACGCTGATCGCCGGTGGCGGGCTGCACAACGGCCTGGTCGACATCGACACTCTGTCCCGTCTTCCGTAGCGCCCTCGAGGGGTGTGCGAGAATCGGGAGCACAACGCAGGAGGCTAAGGAGTGTCGGTGACCGACAAGGCACGGGTGGCGAAGAAGGTCCAGACGGGCGATACCCCGATGGGACCCACGGGTCGTCCGTACCACGGCTTCCCGACGCCGCCGGCTCTGGCCGGACACGGCCCGGCGCGCATCATCTCGCTCTGCAACCAGAAGGGCGGCGTGGGCAAGACCACCACGACCATCAACCTGGCGGCATCCCTCGCTCAGTACGGTCGGAAGGTGCTGGCGGTCGACTTCGACCCGCAGGGTGCGCTGTCGGCCGGTCTCGGGATCGCGACCCACGACGTCCCCACGATCTACGATCTCCTGCTCGACACGAAGCGCGATCCGCGCGAGGTGATCGTGCACAGCTCGGTCGATGGGCTCGACATCCTGCCCGCGAACATCGACCTCTCCGCCGCGGAGGTGCATCTCGTCAACGAGGTCGCCCGTGAGACGATCCTCTCGCGCGTGCTCCGGAAGGTGTCGGGCGACTACGACGTCATCCTCATCGACTGCCAGCCGTCCCTCGGCCTGCTCACCGTCAACGCGCTCACCGCGAGCCACGGCGTGCTGATCCCGCTGGAGTGCGAGTTCTTCGCCCTCCGGGGTGTGGCGCTGCTCATCGAGACGATCGACAAGGTCCGCGATCGCCTCAACCCCTCCATCGAGCTCGACGGCGTCTTGGCCACAATGTACGACCCGCGCACGCTCCACTCGCGCGAAGTGCTCGAGCGTGTCGTCGACGCGTTCGGCGACGACGTGCTGGAGACCGTGATCGGGCGCACTGTGAAGTTCCCCGATGCCTCGGTGTCGGGCGTCCCCATCACGACGTTCGCGCCGGAGCACGCGGCCGCTCAGGCCTACCTGCGACTGGCTCGGGAGCTGGTCGCCCGTGGCGCCGTCGCCTGATCCGACGCCCGAGCACCCGCCGGCATCCGAGCCCGCCCAGACGCCCGAGCCCGCCCAGACGCCCGAGCCCGGGTCGGTCCCCGAGCCTGGGTCGGTCACCGAGCCTGCCGAGGGGTTCCGCGTGTCGCTCGCGGGTTTCGACGGCCCCTTCGACCTCCTGCTGAGCCTCATCTCGCAGCGCGAGCTCGACATCACCGAGATCACCCTGAGCGCCGTCACCGACGAGTTCATCGCCTACCTTCGGCACCTGGAGTCGGGGGAGGAGCTCGACCAGGCGTCGGAGTTCCTCGTGGTGGCCGTCACGCTCCTCGACATGAAGGTCGCGGGGCTCCTGCCCCAGGGCGAACTCGTCGACGCCGAATCGGTCGCCCTCCTGGAAGCGCGCGACCTGCTGTTCGCCCGGCTGCTGCAGTACCGCGCCTTCAAGGAGGTGTCGGCGTGGTTCGAGCGGTCGCTTCGACGGGAAGACCGCCGGCACACCCGCGCCGTCCGCCTCGACGAGAAGTATCGGCGCGCCGTCCCCGAACTCGTCTGGACCCTCTCGGCCGACGACTTCGCGGCGATCGCTCTGCTGGCCTTCGCGCCCAAGGAGATCCCGCACGTCGGGCTCGACCACCTGCACGCGCCGCTCGTCTCGATCCGGGAGCAGGCCGCGATCGTCGTGACGCTGCTGCGGGATGCCGGTACCCTCAATTTCCGCGAGCTCGTCGCCGGCGTCGCGCAGCCCGGGATCGTGGTGGCACGCTTCCTCGCCGTCCTCGAGCTCTACCGCCATGCGGCGCTCTCGTTCGAGCAGCTCGAACCTCTCGGCGAGCTGACGCTGCGCTGGACCGCGGAACGCTGGTCCGAAGAGAACCTCGCCACCCTGGGAGCCGACTATGACCGATGACCCTTCGACCGATGCGGGCACGGAAGCCGACGCGCCGCAGCGCTCCAGCGACCCCGTCGACGTCGCCCGGCGCCTGGAGGCGATCCTGCTGATCGTCGACGAGCCGCAGAGCCTCGTCGCGCTCGCCGCCGCGGTGGGCGCACCCGTGCCCGCGGTGCGCCAGGCCGTGCAGACGCTCGTCGCCGACTACGACGGCGAAGCCGGGGGCCCGCGCCGTGGCTTCGAGCTGCGTGAGGTCGGTGGCGGATGGCGCCTCTACGTGCGCGAAGAGTACGACGACGTCGTGTCGGAGTTCGTCAACTCCCAGGCTCCCTCACGCCTCTCGCAGGCGGCGCTGGAGACCCTCGCCGTCATCGCCTATAAGCAGCCCGTGACGCGCAGTCAGGTCGCCTCCATCCGCGCCGTGAACGTCGACTCGGTCGTCCGGACGCTCCTCGGCCGCGGGCTCATCACCGAGCTGTTCACCGATCCGGAGACCGGCGCCATCAACTACGGGACGACCGACGCGCTGCTCGTCAACCTCGGGATCAACTCGCTCGACGAGCTGCCGCACATCGCGCCGCTCCTCGACGACGGCTCGGCCGGATTCGAAACGGAGACGCTGCGATGACCGAGCGCGACACCGAAGGAGTGCGCCTGCAGAAGGTGCTCGCGAACGCGGGCGTCGCCTCGCGCCGGGTCTGCGAGCAGTACATCGCCGAGGGCCGGGTGCGTGTCAACGGCGTGGTGGTGACCGAACTCGGTTCGCGCATCGACCCGTCATCCGACCTCGTCGACGTCGACGGCACCGCCGTGCAGCTCGACGCGACGAAGCGGTACGTCATCCTCAACAAGCCCACCGGGGTCGTCTCCTCGATGAAGGACGAGCAGGGCCGCCCCGACCTCCGCCGCTTCACGCGGGAGTGGAACGAGCGGCTGTACAACGTCGGCCGGTTGGATGCCGAGACCAGCGGCCTGCTCGTGCTCACCAACGACGGCGATCTCGCGCACGTCCTCGCCCACCCGTCGTTCGGGGTCACCAAGGTCTACATCGCCAAGGTCACCGGACGCGTGACGCCGCAGACGATCGCGCGACTCACCAAAGGCGTCGAGCTCGACGACGGTCCGATCGCGGCCGACAAGGCGCGGCTGCTCGACGCGGCCGCGGGGGGCGGGACGAGCCTCGTCGAGCTCACCCTGCACTCGGGTCGCAACCGGATCGTGCGTCGGATGATGGCGGAGGTGGGTCACCCCGTGGTCGACCTCGTGCGCCGCCAGTTCGGGCCGCTCCACCTGGGGACGCTCCCAGCGGGCCGCGCCCGCGAATTGACTACAGTGGAACGTGGCGCCTTGCTCACTCTTTCGCGCCGTGACGCCACCGCGCCGGACGAGCCGGCCGCCGCACACCGAGCCGCCGACGGATGACCGGAGAGACCCGTGACCGATACGACCCACGCCCCGGCGCGCGTCCGTAAGGCCCGCGTCACCGGCACCGTGCGCGTCGTCGGCGCCGGGCTGCTCGGCGCGAGCATCGGCCACGCGCTTCGCGCGCTCGGCATCGACGTCGTCCTGGCCGACGC
>JACEFY010000097.1 GCA_016807485.1 Stenotrophomonas maltophilia
CAGCGTCGCCGACAGCACCGCCCGCCATCGGCGACGATCCGCGGGGGGTGCGGTCGCATCCGTGTCGTCGCTCGCCATGTCGCCATTGTGGCCGACCCGTCGCCGCGACGCGCGCCGGCGCGTGCTCAGACGGCGCGCAGGACGGCGACGACGCGCCCGAGGACCACAGCGTCGTCGCCCAGGATCGGCTCGAAGGCGGAGTTGCGCGGCAGCAGCCACGTGTGACCGTCGCGCTGACGGAACGTCTTCACGGTCGCTTCGCCGTCGAGCATCGCCGCCACGATCTCGCCGTTGTCGGCCGTCGGCTGCGAACGCACGACGACCCAGTCGCCGTCGCAGATCGCGGCATCGATCATGGAGTCGCCACTGACCTTCAGCATGAACAGGTCGCCCTTGCCGACCAGCTGCCGGGGGAGGGGGAAGATCTCCTCGACCTGCTGATCTGCGGTGATCGGCACGCCCGCGGCGATGCGCCCGACCAGCGGCACCATCGCGGCGTCGGCGACCGGCGGCGCCTCGTCGGCGGGGTTCTCGGTCGCGCTGCCCGGCAGGTCGATGAGCACCTCCATCGCGCGCGTCTTGCCCGGATCGCGACGCAGGTAGCCGCTCAGCTCCAGCTGATTGAGCTGATGCGTCACGCTCGAGAGCGACTTGAGTCCGACCGCATCGCCGATCTCGCGCATGCTCGGCGGATAGCCGTGCCGCGCGATCGAGCGCTGGATGACCTCGAGGATCGCGAGCTGCTTCTCGCTCAGGCTCTTGCGCCGACGGGTCTGCGGCTTCTCGCGGGAAGCTCCGGTGCTGTCCATGTCGCGCTCCTTCTCTGACGGCTCAGCCGGCTCCGTCGGAAGACATGGTCTTCGAATGTCGGAGGTCGGTGATGGGGTCTGGTTATCGAAACCGTATCCGGTATCGCAGATCTCGTCCGGCAAGCCTCCGCGTGTCGTCTTCGATTCATCTGCGATCAGGATCCCCTTGACAACCTGACTATATCGAAGATAGCTTCGGAAAAGAGGTTCGCATCCCACTCTCCCGGCCGAGAGTCCGGATGCGAACTTCTCCACCATCCGAGGCACTGCCCCGAGGAGAAGACATGAGCACCATCGACTACGCCGCATTCACCGCACCGTCCGCCCCTGCGCGCCCCACGCGCCTGCGGCTGACCGTCCGTGGCCGTCGTGTGGTGGCTTTCCTTGCCGCACTGCCCGCCGTCGTCGCGCTCAGCATTGCGATCGTCTCCGGCGGAGGTGCGCTCGCGTCGGGGGAGGCGAGCGCTCCGGCGGGCACCTTCGAGCAGGTGACCGTTCTCCCGGGCGACACCCTGTGGTCGATCGCCGAGTCGGTGGCTCCCGCCGCCGATCCGCGCGACGTCGTCGACGCGATCGTGCGGCTCAACGCGCTCGACTCCGGCCAGCTCGACGCCGGGCAGTCGATCAGCATTCCGCTCGAGTACGCCACGGGGAAGTAGGCACGGGGAAGGAGCGGAACCGAGGCGAGCGTGGGCCGTCCGCGTCCTACGATGGACGGGTGACCGTGCGCCTCGATGATCTCCCGCTCCGTGACGATCTCCGCGGCCTGACGCCGTACGGCGCACCGCAGGCGGCGCTCCCGGTCGCGCTGAACGTGAACGAGAACACGCATCCGGTGCCGGAAGACGTCGCCGACGACATCCTCGATTCGCTGGCCCACGCGCTGCGCGACGTCAACCGCTACCCGGATCGGGAGTTCACCGCGCTGCGCGAGGGCTTCGCCGACTACCTCGGCCACGGGCTCACCCGTGAGCAGATCTGGGCGGCGAACGGGTCGAACGAGGTCCTGCAGCATCTGCTGCAGGCCTTCGGGGGCCCGGGTCGGACGGCGTTCGGTTTCGCGCCGACCTATTCGATGTACCCCCTCCTCACGCGCGCGACGGGAGCTGCCTACGTCGCGGGCACCCGTGAGGTCGACTACGCGCTGGACGCCGACGATGCGGCACGCCAGATCGAGGCCGCCGATCCGGATGTCGTCTTCCTGTGCGCACCGAACAATCCGACCGGCACGCCCCTGGGTCTCGACGTGATCGAGGCGGTCTACGCCGCCAGCCGCGGCATGGTGATCGTCGACGAGGCCTATCAGGAGTTCGCGCCCCGCGAAGAGCGCTCGGCGCTGACGCTGCTGCCGGGGCGTGAGCGCCTCGTCGTCTCGCGCACCATGAGCAAGGCGTTCGCGTTCGCGGGTGCCCGGGTCGGCTACCTCGCGGCCGATCCTGCGGTCATCGACGCCCTCCGACTCGTCCGGCTGCCCTACCACCTGAGCGCTTTGACTCAGGCGGCCGCGACAGCCGCCCTGCGCCACGCGCCCGCGATGCTCGGCATGGTCGACGAGATCGTCGCCCAGCGCGACCGGATCTCCGCGACGCTTCCCGCCCTCGGATACCGGCCCTACGAGAGCTGGACGAACTTCGTCCTGTTCGGGGGCGTCGACGACCCCGCGGCCACGTGGCAGGGCCTCTACGACCGCGGCGTCCTCATCCGCGACGTGGGCATCCCGCACAGCCTGCGGGTCACCGCAGGCACCGAGACCGAGACGACCGCCTTCCTCGACGCCCTCGCCTCGCTCGGCCGGTGACCGAGCGCCCGCCTCGATAGAGTGGGCACATGAGCACTCCTGCGCCCCGTACCGCGTCGATCCGCCGCGCGACGAGCGAATCGACGGTCGAGCTCGACCTGGACCTCGACGGCACCGGTCGCAGCCACATCGACACGTCGGTGCCCTTCTTCAACCACCTGCTGACGGCGTTCGCCAAGCACTCGCTCACCGACCTGACGGTGCGCGCGTCGGGCGACACCGACATCGACGCGCACCACACCGTGGAAGACGTCTCGATCGTGCTCGGGCAGGCCATCCGCCAGGCGCTCGGCGACAAGGCGGGCATCTCGCGCTACGGCGACGCGCTCGTGCCGCTCGACGAGGCGCTCGCGCAGGCTGTCGTCGACATCAGCGGTCGTCCGTACCTCGTCCACGACGGCGAGCCGGCGGGATTCGAGCACCACCTCATCGGCGGACACTTCACGGGGTCGCTCGTGCGGCACACGTTCGAAGCCATCGCGTACCAGGGCGCGCTGACGGTGCACGTCCGCGTGCTCGGGGGACGCGATCCGCACCACATCGCCGAGGCCGAGTACAAGGCCTTCGCCCGCGCGTTCCGACAGGCGAAGGCGCGCGACCCGCTGGTCGAGGGCATCCCGAGCACGAAGGGTGCTCTGTGACCGACTCTGCCAAGCCGCTGGTCGCCGTCCTCGACTACGGCTCGGGCAATGTCCATTCCGCCGTCAAGGCGCTGGTCGCCGCCGGTGCGGATGCCCGGCTGACGTCCGACCGCGCGCTGATCCAGGATGCCGCGGGCCTCGTCGTGCCCGGCGTCGGAGCATTCCAGGCCGTGATGGATGCGCTCCGCGCGAGCCGCGGCGACGAGCTCATCGAACGGCGCCTCGCCGGCGGTCGGCCGGTCCTCGGGATCTGCGTCGGCATGCAGGTGCTCTTCGGTCGCGGGGTCGAGCGCGGTGTCGACACGGAAGGCATGGGTCAGTGGCCGGGCGTCGTCACCGAGCTCGATGCGCCGGTGCTGCCGCACATGGGGTGGAACACCGTGCGTGCGGGGGAGGGCTCGACGCTCTTCCGCGGCATCGAAGACGAGCGGTTCTACTTCGTGCACTCGTTCGCGGCCCAGCAGTGGACTCTCGACGTCATCCGCCCCTTCCGCGCGCCCGTCGTGACATGGTGCGACTACGGCGCCCCGTTCTTGGCCGCCGTGGAGAACGGACCGCTGACCGCGACGCAGTTCCACCCCGAGAAGAGCGGTGCGGCCGGCATCCGTCTTCTCGGCAACTGGATGTCGACCCTTCCGGCGGCCGGGTAGTCTCTCTCACTGTGCATGCGCGCGATCGCGATGCCGGAACAACCCCACTTGGAGCCATGAACGATTTCGCGTCCACCCCTGAACTGATCCTCCTGCCGGCGGTCGACGTCGCCGACGGGAAGGCGGTGCGCCTCACGCAGGGCGCCGCCGGAACCGAGACGAGCTACGGCGACCCGGTCGACGCGGCCCTCACCTGGGCGCGTGACGGCGCGAAGTGGGTGCACCTCGTGGACCTCGACGCCGCGTTCGGCCGAGGCAACAACACGGCGGTGCTCCGCAAGGTGATCAAGCAGCTCAAGGGCGTGCAGGTGGAGCTGTCCGGCGGCATCCGCGACGACGCATCGCTCGAGGCGGCCCTCGAATCGGGCGCGAGCCGCATCAACCTCGGTACTGCGGCTCTGGAGAACCCGGAGTGGGCGGCCGATGTCATCGGGCGCTACGGCGAGGCGATCGCCGTCGGTCTGGACGTGCGGGGCACGACGCTCGCCGCGCGCGGCTGGACGCAGGACGGCGGCGACCTCTGGCAGGTGCTCGATCGTCTGGAAGACGCCGGCTGCAGTCGCTACGTCGTCACCGATGTCACCAAAGACGGCACGCTCCGCGGTCCGAACCTCGAGCTGCTGCGCGAAGTCACGTCGCGCACGACCAAGCCCGTGGTCGCGTCCGGCGGCGTCTCGAGCCTCGACGACATCGCGGCCCTCCGTGAACTCGTACCGCTCGGCGTCGAGGGTGCGATCGTCGGGAAGGCGCTGTACGCGGGCGCGTTCACGCTCGCCGAGGCGCTGGATGTCGCGGGAGACTGACCACCACGCTGCAGACTCGGCCGGAGTGCCGTGGGAGGGACGCGCGTTCGACGCCAACCCCCACGCCGGCGACGACGGATCCGCCGACCCCGCGCTGCAGGCGGCGCTGAGCTCGTTCCACCGCGGTGCGGGCTCGGGCGCCGCGGTCGTCGCGGCCTACCGTGCGGCACGCCTGCTGATTCCCCTCGTCGCGGACAGGGGCGAGGAGGGCGTCGGACCCACCGGCCTCCGTGTGGACAAGACGCAGGAGCTGTCGATCGTCACGGTCGCCGCGCCCGACGGTCGTCGCGTGCTGCCCGTGTTCACCTCCGTCGCCGCGATGTCGACGTGGGATCCGCTCGCGCGACCCGTCCCCGCCGACGGGGTGCGGACGGCCCTGTCCGCCGCCGCCGACGACACCGACCTGATCGTGATCGATCCGGGGTCGCAGAACGAGTACGTCCTCCGCCGGCCGGCCGTGTGGGCGATCGGGCAGGGCATCCACTGGGAGCCGCCGCACGAGTCGCCGGAGGTGTTCACCGGTCTCCAGGACTCGATCGGCGGCGAGCTCGCGGTGCTCGATCTGTCGGTCGCATCCGGCGACCCCTCGGCGCGACTGCGCGGGCCTGAGCTGGTCGTGCGTCTTCAGCTGATCGACGGCCTCGAGAAGCCGCAGCTCGACGCGGTGCTGCAGCGCCTCGCCGCACGGTGGGCCGCCGACGACCGCATCGCGGTGCTGGTGGACTCGCTGACGGTCAAGCTCGTCCGCTGACCGGCGGGCGGGTCAGGTGACCGGCCCGGTCCACTTCTCGCCGGGGCCCTTGCCGATCTCGTCGGGGATGGGCGAGGCCTCCCGGAACGCCAGCTGCACCGAGCGCAGACCGTCGCGGAGCGACCGCGCGTGCATGTCGCTGATCTCCGGCGCCGCCGCCGTGATGAGACCGGCGAGGGAGTTGATGAGCTTGCGTGCCTCGTCGAGGTCGGTCTGGGTCTCGGGGTCGTCGGCGAGCCCCACCTTGACCGCCGATGCGCTCAGCAGATGCACCGCGGCGGCGGTGATCACCTCGACCGCCGGCACGTCGGCGATGTCGCGGGATGCCGCGGCGGACGCGCGCTCCTGCTCCTCCCATCGCGCGATGCGCTCGGCATCCTGAGGGTCGTTCCGGTCGTCGGGGGCGGGGTTCGTGGCCACGGGTCGCTCTCTGCTAGACTGAGCGGGCACCGGAGTGTTCTACTCCGGATCGAAAGAGGATCACATCCCACCCGCGCTTGCCGCTCCAGGCTACCGGGTCACGCACTCCGCCTCGTCCGCGAGGCTGTCCGAGCAATCGGATGCGGGTGCTGAAGGACGAAGCCGGCGCGTGCGTCGTGCGGGGTGGACGTGATGCTCTTCCGCCCGAGACACACTCCTGTGTGTCCGGTGGCCGCCACCGCACGAAGAGGAGTTCCGCACATCAGCGATCCCCGCACCAACGACCGCATCCGCGTTCCCGAGGTCCGCCTCGTCGGACCCGCAGGTGAGCAGGTCGGCGTCGTCCGCATCGAGGTCGCGCTGCGCCTGGCTCAGGAAGCCGATCTCGACCTGGTCGAGGTCGCTCCGGACTCGAAGCCTCCCGTCGTCAAGATCATGGACTACGGGAAGTTCAAGTACGAAGCTGCGCAGAAGGCGAAGGAAGCACGCCGCAACCAGGCGAACACCATCCTCAAAGAGGTGCGCTTCCGTCTGAAGATCGACAACCACGACTACGAAACCAAGCGCAAGCGCGCCGAGGGCTTCCTCAAGACCGGTGACAAGGTCAAGGCCATGATCCTGTTCCGCGGTCGCGAGCAGTCGCGTCCCGACCAGGGTGTGCGCCTGCTGCGGAAGTTCGCCGAGGATGTCGCCGAGTTCGGCACCGTGGAGTCCAACCCCACGATCGACGGACGCAACATGGTCATGGTGATCGCCCCGCACAAGAACAAGTCCGAGGTCAAGACCGAGCAGAACGCCCAGCGCACTGCCAACCGCGAAGCCGCACGCCAGGCGCGTACGGGTTCGGACACGGACGCCACGCCCGCTCCCGCTCCGGCGGAGTAGGCCCCACAGACTCCGGCCCGCCCGGATCCACAACGAAGGAAAAATCATGCCGAAGCAGAAGACCCACTCGGGTGCCAAGAAGCGATTCAAGGTCACCGGCAGCGGAAAGCTCATGAAGCAGCAGGCCGGAATGCGCCACAACCTCGAGGGCAAGTCGTCGCGTCGCACGCGCCGCCTCAACCAGGAGCAGGTCCTTGCTCCCGGTGACGCCAAGCAGGCCAAGAAGCTCCTCGGTCTCTGAGCGCCGACGCACGTTAGGAAGAAGAAGAAATGGCTAGAGTCAAGCGGGCGGTAAACGCCCACAAGAAGCGTCGCGTCATCCTCGAGCGCGCCTCCGGTTACCGGGGTCAGCGTTCGCGCCTGTACCGCAAGGCGAAGGAGCAGGTCACCCACTCGCTCGTCTACGCGTACCGCGACCGCCGCAAGCGCAAGGGCGATTTCCGTCGTCTGTGGATCCAGCGCATCAACGCGGCGAGCCGCGCGAACGGCCTCACCTACAACCGCTTCATCCAGGGCCTCGGGCTCGCGGGTGTGCAGGTCGACCGCCGCATGCTCGCCGAGCTGGCCGTCAACGAGCCGGCGACGTTCGCGTCGCTGATCGCGACCGCCAAGGCTGCTCTGCCGGCCGACGTCAACGCTCCCCGCGTCTGACGCGCACCGCGTTCGCCGAAGGGCGTCTTCCTCTGCGGAAGGCGCCCTTCGCGCGTCCCGGGGAACGAGCTGCCGCGGCCCTATGCTGAGATCGTGCTCGAGAATCCGCGGTCGCCCCGTGTCCGCGCTGTCGCCAAGCTGACCAAGCGCAGCGCCCGGCAGGAGACGGGACTGTTCCTCCTCGAAGGCCCGCAGGCGGCGCGCGAAGCGCTGGCCTACCGCCCCGACACCGTCGTCGAGCTCTTCGCCACACCCACCGCGATGGAACGGCACGCCGATCTCC
>JACEFY010000098.1 GCA_016807485.1 Stenotrophomonas maltophilia
GTCACCGCGCGCAGCCGTACGGGGCTCGCGGCGGTCTCACTCACCACTCCAGCCTAATCGGCCCGCGTCCGCCGGGCCGCGGCGTAGGCTCGCCCTCGTGATCGCACGCCCCGCCCCCGGCACCCGCATGACCTTCCGTTGGCGCAAGTGGGACGGCGCGCCGCACTGGGAGCACGAGAGCGTCTTCCTCGGCAGCGACATCCACGGCGATTGGGTGGGGCAGCGCGATGGCTGGCGCAGCGCCCGCCCCGGCGTCGAAGCACCCTCGCACGGCGACAGCATCACCCTCATCCCGCCGTCGGGCGAGTACGCGGCGACGGTCAACGACACGCATCCCCGCATCCGGGTCTACATCGACATCGCCTGGGATGTGCGGTGGGATGCCGGTGAGCCCGTCGGCATCGACATGGACCTCGACGTCGTCCGCGCCCTCGACGGGAGGGGCGTCTTCATCGACGACCGCGACGAATGGGACGAGCACCGCGTCGCCTACGGCTACCCGCTCGATGTCGTCTCCCGGCTGGAAGAGGTGGCGTCCGGCCTCGAGCAGCAGGTGCGCGCGTCGGCCGCACCGTTCGACGATGCGACCACCGAACGCTGGTTCGCGGTGCTGCGCGACCTAGGATCGAACGATGACTGAGCACACGGGGACTGAGCACACGGGCGACGCGCACGCCGGCGACGGCAACCGGGCCGATCTCGGCAAGGATCCCGCGCGCGTCAGCGGGATGTTCGACGATGTCGCCCCCGCCTACGACCGCACGAACACCGTGCTCAGCCTCGGCAACGACCGGCTGTGGCGCATCGCCACCACTCGCGCGGTCGCGCCGCGCCCGGGACAGAGGATCCTCGATCTCGCCGCCGGAACCGGTGCGAGCTCGGTGAGCCTGGCCCGCAGCGGCGCCGAGGTGGTGGCGGCCGACTTCTCGCCCGGGATGATCGCCGAGGGCCGGCGACGCCACGGCGACATCGCGAACCTGTCGTTCGCCGAGGCGGATGCCACGTCTCTGCCCTTCGCCGACGGTGAGTTCGACGCCGTGACGATCTCGTTCGGGCTGCGCAACGTCAACGACCCGCAGAAGGCGCTCGCCGAGATGCTGCGCGTCACGGCGCCGGGGGGCCGGATCGTGGTGTGCGAGTTCTCGCACCCGCCGTCCGCCGTCTTCGCCGGGCTGTACGGCTTCTACAACGACCGCATCCTGCCGGTCGTCGCGAAGGCCGTGAGCTCCAACGCAGACGCCTACGACTACCTCAACGAGTCGATCCGCGACTGGCCCGACCAAGCCACCCTCGCCGCGTGGATGCGGGGCGCCGGGTGGTCGGGCGTCGCGTATCGCAATCTCACCTTCGGGATCGTCGCGCTCCACCGGGGTCGCAAGCCCGCGTGAGGTCGGCCCGCCCGCACTCCTCGGACGGACGGCCGACCCGGGAGCCAGGCCGGTAGGCTGTGAGGGTGACTCCGAGCTCCTCTGCTCCCGGCGCGCGCCTGTCGGCCCAACTGGGTCTGACCGAGCGCGTGCTCGCCGGCCCGCGCATGCGGAAGCTCCTGGCGGTCGTCGAGGAGGGTCTCGACCGCGTCGAAGACACCCTCGCGCTCGAGCTCAAGGTGACCGATGCGCTCGCCGATGCCACCACCCGCTATCTGTACGAAGCGGGCGGGAAGCGCGTCCGACCGATGCTGACGCTTCTGACCGCGCAGCTCGGGACGGGCACGACCGATGATGTCGTCGCCGGCGCGACCGCGCTGGAGATGACCCATCTCGGCTCGCTGTACCACGACGACGTCATGGACGGCGCCGACGTCCGCCGCGGCGTGCCCAGCGCGCACGCCGTGTGGGGCAACAACGTCGCGATCCTCACCGGCGATCTGCTCTTCTCGCGCGCGAGTCAGCTGATGGCGCAGATCGGCGAACGCGCCATCCGGCTGCAGGCCGACACGTTCGAGCGGCTCGTGCTGGGCCAGATGCATGAGACCGTCGGGGCCCAGGCGGGCGACGACCCGGTCGAGTTCTACCTGCGCGTGCTGGCCGACAAGACGGGGTCGCTGATCGCGGCATCCGCTCAGGCCGGCGTCATCTTCTCCGACGCGCCCGACGAGTACCGTCTCCCCGTGCTCGAGTACGGCGAGAAGGTGGGCGTGGCGTTCCAGCTGCTCGACGACGTCATCGACCTGTCGTCGGATGCCGCCGAGACCGGCAAGGTGCCCGGCACCGACCTGCGCGCCGGGGTGCCCACCATGCCGTACCTCCTCCTCGCCCGCGCCGGCGATCCCGCGTCGCAGGCGCTCAAGGCCACGATCGACGCCGGTGTCGCGCGCATCGCGGACGGCGCCGACCCCGCGATCCTCGACGAAGCGATCACGCAGCTGCGCGACCACGCCGTGACCGCGGCCACCCGCCGGCAGGCGTACGACTGGTCGGATGCCGCGATCGCCGCGCTCGCTCCGCTCCCCGACGGACCCGTGACCGACGCCCTCGTGCGTCTCGCGCACGTCATCGTCGACCGTTCGAGCTGACCCACAACCCGAAGGACACACCACATGACCAAGCTCCGGCTGGCCATCGTCGGCGCAGGACCCGCCGGCATCTACGCGGCGGACATCCTCTTGAAGGCCGAGCGCAAGTTCGACGTCTCGATCGACCTGTTCGATCACCTGCCCGCTCCCTACGGACTCGTCCGCTACGGCGTGGCGCCCGACCACCCGCGCATCAAAGGCATCATCAACGCTCTCCGCGACGTGCTCGACCGCGGCGACATCCGCATCTTCGGCAACGTCCGCTTCGGTGAGGACATCACCCTCGACGACCTGAAGCGGCACTACAACGCCGTGATCTTCGCCACCGGCGCGATCAAGGACGCCGACCTCGACATCCCCGGCATCGACGCGGTCGGCTCGTACGGCGCCGCCGACTTCGTCAGCTGGTACGACGGTCATCCCGACTTCCCCCGCGAGTGGCCGCTCGATGCCGGCTCGGTCGCCGTCATCGGCAACGGCAACGTGGCCCTCGACGTGGCGCGCGTGCTCGCGAAGCACGCGGAAGACCTCCTGGTCACCGAGATCCCGGACAATGTCCACGCGGGGCTCGAGGCGTCCGAGATCACCGACGTCCACGTGTTCGGCCGCCGCGGCCCCGCGCAGGTGAAGTTCACGCCCCTCGAACTGCGCGAACTCGGCGAGCTGCGCGACGTCGACATGGTCGTCTACGACGAGGACTTCGACTACGACGAGGCGTCGAAGGCGGCGATCGCGTCGAACAAGCAGGTCATGGTGATGGACCGTGTTCTGCAGTCATGGCGCCAGCGGCCGAGCGTGAACGCCGCCGGGGGCGAGGCGAGCCGCCGCCTGCACCTGCACTTCTACGCCAAGCCGGTCGAGGTGAAGACCGACGACACGGGTCGCGTCAGCGCCCTCGTCTACGAACGCACCCGCCCCGACGACCAGGGCGGCGTGCAGGGCACGGGCGAGCTGCGCGAAGTGCCCATCCAGCAGCTCTACCGCGCCGTCGGCTACTTCGGCTCGCCGCTGCCCGGTGTTCCCTTCGACAAGCGTCACGGCGTGATCCCCAACCACGAGGGCCAGGTGATCCAGAAGGGCTCGAACGAGCGCGTGCCGGGCGTGTACGCCACCGGCTGGATCAAGCGCGGACCCGTCGGCCTCATCGGGCACACCAAGTCCGACGCGATGGAGACCATCAGCCACCTGATCAACGACCAGGGCTCGTGGTGGACCCCCGAAGACCCGTCTCCCGACGCCGTCGTCGCGCTCCTCGAGGAGCGCGGTGTCGCGTGGACCGACCTCGACGGCTGGCACCGCCTCGACCAGCACGAGGTCGCCCTCGGAGAGCCGCACGACCGCGCCCGTGTCAAGGTCGTCGACCGTGACGAGATGGTGCGCGTCTCCCGCGGCGAATAACCCGCTCCGACGTGGCCCGACCGGGACCGTAGGCTGTGCGCATGGCATCCGCGTGGGCACCCGACATCCTGGGTCACCCGTTCGAGCAGCTGACGCTGGATGTCGGTGAGGATGCCGGGGTCGCCGTCGTCGCGACGCTCGTCCGCTCGCATCCCTCGGCGTGGACGGGGCTCACCGGGCCGCTCGCCGACGTCGATGTGCTGTACGTCCACGGCTGGTCGGACTACTTCTTCCAGACCGAACTCGCCCGCTTCTGGAACTCCCTCGGGGCGCGCTTCCACGCCCTCGACCTCCGCGGCTACGGACGCAGCCAGCGCCCGAACCGTCCGCCGGGCTACGTCGCCTCCCTCGACGACTATGACGCCGACATCGCCGCCGCTCTCGACGCGATGGGCTCGCGTTCGCGTCGCATCGTGCTGATGGGGCACTCCACCGGAGGGCTGACGTTGTCGCTGTGGGCCGCACGGCACCCGGGCGTCGTGTCGGCGGTCGTCCTGAACAGCCCCTGGCTCGAGCTGCAGACCGGCGCGCTCGGCCGCCAGGCGCTCGCCCCCATCGTGCAGGCACGTGCCCGATTCGACCCCCTCGGGACGCATCCCGCGGTCGACCTCGGGTACTACACCCGCGCGCAGCGCGAACTCGGCACGCTCCCCGAGGCGCCGGAGGGCTGGCGACCCGAGCGCGGCTTCCCGACGCATCCGGGATGGCTGGCAGCGGTCATCGCGGGGCATGCGCGCATCGCCGCAGGCGTCCGCATCGACGCCCCCGTGCTCGTGATGCTCTCCGCGCGGTCGGCGAGCCCGCTCTCGTGGACCCCGGAGGCGACCTCGTCGGACACCGTGCTCGTGGTCGACGACATCGCCCGGGCCGCCACGAAGCTCGGCGCCGATGTCACCCTGGTGCGCATCGACGGCGCCATCCACGACGTCTTCCTCTCCGCAGACGAACCGCGCCGTGCCGCCTACCGGTCGCTCCGCCGATGGCTCGCCGGGGGTGCTCTTGCGCGCTGAACCCCCCGAAGAGGAGTCCGAGATCGCGCAGGCGACGGCCTGGCTCGAGAAGCTCACACGCGACCCGATGGCCGATGCCGTCCGCGGCGCGGCGTCGGTCGTCGCGGTGGACGATCCTGCCGGCCGGGGACGCTACCGGGAGTACCGGGTCGAGCTCACCGTGACCGGCCCGGGCATCGCTCCGACCGCGGTCACCCAGCTCCTCGTGTTCGACAGCCGAAACCCTCCGCAGCCCGGCGCCACGCTGCCGGCGCGCGTCTCGGCGAGCGACCCCCAGGTCGTCGAGGTGGCGTGGGAGGCGCTTCGGCGCTGACGCCACACGAGGCGGGACGATCCCTCCAATCCGATCCGGCGCCGGCGCCGAATGATCGACAGCCATGCCATCGCAGAAGGAGCGAACGCGACAGATGAGAGAGATCTCGACACCACCCCTCGTCGACCTCGACGGCTATCGGAACGTCACCGATCTTCTCGTTCGCCGTGTCGCCGCCGCCCCCGGCCACGTCGCTTTCGACGTGCGCGATGCGCAGGGATCCTGGAACCCGGTGACGACCGCCGAGTTCGCGGCGACCGTGCGCGGGGTTGCGAAGGGTCTCATCGCGACCGGCGTCGCGCCGGGAGACGCGATCGCGATCATGGCCCCCACGCGCTACGAGTGGGCCGTCGCCGACCTGGCGACCTGGTTCGCCGGTGGCGTGGTGGTGCCCGTCTACGACTCCTCCTCGCCGGCACAGGTCGCCGAGATCGTGCGCGACGCCCGCGTGCGGCTGGCCTTCGCCGGCGGTGAACGATCGCGGACGGCGCTCGAAGCGGCGCTCGACGACGCGTCCCTGGGCGTCATCTCGCTGGAGGACGGCCTCGCGCCGCTCGCCGCGCGGGGGGAGGACGTCACCGACGCGCAGCTCGAGGCCGCACGGCTGCACGCGGCACCCGACTCGCCCGCGACCATCGTCTACACGTCGGGGACGAGCGGAGCGCCGAAGGGTGCCGTGCTGACGCATGAGAACTTCCTCGGTCAGGTGCTCAACATCGCCGCCGCCTACTCCGACATCGTCCGCGAAGACGGCAACACCGTGATCTTCCTTCCGCTCGCGCACGTGCTGGCCCGCGGACTGCAGCTCATCTGCCTCGCGAGCGGCATGCGCATCGCCCACCTGTCCGAACCGTCCGAGGTCGTCGAGTCGCTCGCCGTGCTCCAGCCGACCTTCCTCGTCGTGGTGCCCCGCATCCTCGAGAAGATCGCCGCCGCGGCCGGGGCCAAAGCCGCCGAGAAGCGCCTGGGTGCCGTCTGGGCCGCCGCCGAGCGGACGGCGATCGCCGTGGGATCCCGCGCCGAACGCATCGACGACGGCGAGCCGGCAGCGGGTCCCCGCATGCTCGGCGTGCGTCACGCGATCTTCGATGCGCTGTTCTACCGCCGCATCCGCGCGCTCATGGGCGGTCGCATCCGCTACGTCCTGTCGGGCGGGGCGACCCTCCCGTCGCGGCTGTCCGTCCTCTTCCGCGGCATGGGCGTTCCGGTCATCGAGGGCTACGGTCTGACGGAGACCACCGCGCCGCTCACGGGCAACCTGCCGGGGCGCACGCGGTCGGGGACGGTCGGCATTCCGCTGCCCGGCTCGACCGTGCGCATCTCCGACGAGGGCGAAGTGCTGGCGAAAGGCGTAGGTGTCTTCTCGGGGTACCGCGATCCGCGGGCGGATGCCGAGGCGTTCGTCGACGGCTTCTTCCGCACGGGCGATCTCGGCCGACTCGACGAGCGCGGCCGGCTCGTCCTGGAGGGGCGGGTGAAGGATGTCGTCACGACCTCGCACGGTAAGACCGTCGCCCCCGCCCGGTGGGAGTCGGCGATCGAGGAGCATCCGCTCATCTCGTCGGCCGTCACGGTGGGGGAGGGGCGGCCGTACCTCACCGCACTCCTCGTGCTCGATCCGGATGCCACGGCCGCCGCGCACGGCGGTCTTCCCGTCGCGCTCGACGACGCCGCTCTGCGTGCCACCGTGCAGAGCGTGGTCGACCGCGCGAACGCGCTCGTCGCGACCAGCGAGCAGGTGCGTCGCTTCGCCCTCGTCTTCGCCGACGCCGACGACCGCGAGGTCGTCACCCCGACCCTCAAGATCCGCCGGCGCGAACTGCTGCACCGTGAATCCGCCACCATCGACGCCCTCTACGGCTGACGTCCCCACCCCGGAGATCCCCATGTCCTCACGCCCGGGAGCCGTGCTCCTCACCATCGTCGTCGCGCTCGCGCTCGGCGTCGGCCTCGCCTTCGCCGGCAGCGACGGCAGCCGCGAGATCGGCGGCTTCCCGCTGTTCGCGCTCGCCGTCGCGGCGGCCTTCCTCATCCAGTTCCTCGCGTACATCCCGGCCGCGCTCCTGCGCACCGAGCGCTTCTTCGACCTGACCGGTGGTCTCACCTTCGCCGCCGTGACGGTCGCGCTGCTCGCGTTCGTCCTTCCCGCCGACCCGCGCGCGTGGCTGCTCACGGCGATGGTCGTCGTGTGGGGCGCGCGCCTGTCGTTCTTCCTCTTCCTGCGGGTGCACGCCCAGGGCTCCGACGGTCGCTTCGACGAGATCAAGGTGTCGCCGCTGCCGTTCCTCCGCGTCTGGACGATGCAGGGCCTCTGGGTCGCGGTCACCGCGTCGGCGGCATGGGTCGGCATCTCTTCCGAGAACCGGCCCGGTGTGGATGCCTGGATGTTCATCGGCGCCGTCGTCTGGTTGCTGGGGCTCGTGCTCGAGATCGTCGCCGACGCGCAGAAGGCGG
>JACEFY010000099.1 GCA_016807485.1 Stenotrophomonas maltophilia
GCTGATGTCGCCGCGGCGCAGTTCGTCGGTGCCGCCGAACCCGTCGCCCCGGACCCGCACGCGACCGCCGTGATCGTTCGGGAGCCGGAGCCGGAGCCGGACGCCGTCGTCGAGCCGGTGGCGAGTCCCGAACGCGTCCCCGCTCCGGTCCCCGAGTCGAAGCAGAAGGCGCGCCCGAAGCGCGCGCCGAAGGTCCGACCGGCGCCGCCCGAGCCTGTCGCGGAGCCGGAGCCGGAGCCGGAGCCGGAGCAGGAAGCCACCGCTGTCCCGGAGCCGGAGCCCGCACCGGAACCGGAGCTCGCACCGGAGCCGGAGCCGGCACCGGAACCGGAGCCGGAGATCGAAGCGGAGCAGCTCGATGAGGAGCCCGCGGCGACGGTGCATGCCGACGCCGACGCGCTTCCCGACCTCGACGTCGACACCTCGGTCCCGGCGCTGCGTGTGCGGGGCCTGTCGAAGTCGTTCGGTCAGACGCGCGCCGTCGACAGTGTGGACCTCGAGATCCCCGCCGGCACCTTCTACGGGATCGTCGGACCCAACGGCGCCGGCAAGACCACGACGCTCTCCATGATCGCCGGACTCCTGAGACCCGACCGGGGATCGATCGAGGTCGCCGGAGTCGCCCTCCGGGCTTCGCCCGCGCGTGCGAAGCGCCAGATGGGGATCCTCCCCGATCGACTGCGCACCTTCGACCGGCTCACGGGTCGCCAGCTCCTCCACTACTACGGCACACTGCGCGGCCTCAAGTCGACGGTCGTCGAAAGTCGCACGGCCGATCTCGCGCGCGCCTTCGATCTCACCGAGGCGCTGGGACGTCCGGTCTCGGACTACTCCGCCGGGATGACGAAGAAGGTCATGCTCGCCGGCGCGATGATCCACTCGCCGCGCGTGCTCGTGCTCGATGAGCCCTTCGAATCGGTCGATCCGGTCTCCAGCAGCGTCATCCTCGACATCCTGTCGGCCTACACCTCGCACGGCGGCACCGTGATCCTCTCGAGCCACGGTATGGAACTCGTCGAGCGGGTCTGCTCCGGCGTCGCCGTGATCGTCGCCGGCCAGGTCCTCGCCGCCGGAACGGTGGCCGAGGTGCGCGGCGAGCTCACGCTCGAGCAGCGCTTCATCGAACTGGCCGGCGGCTCGAGCGACGTGGAGGGCCTCGAGTGGCTGCACACGTTCTCCGGCTGAGGCTGCAGCTCCTCCTCGGTGCGCTGCGCGGCGACCGCCGGCGGCTCACGCGGACGCTCGTCGGACTGGTGCTGCTGATCGCCGCGGTCGCTGCCGTGTGCTGGGGAGTGTTGCGGCTGTCGACCGCGCCCACCGACGTCGCGCTCGCGGTCGTGGTGACCGCCGGCTCCGCCGGGGCGGCGGGCTTCTTCGTCGCGGCGCTCGTCGGCGGGTTCGACGATCAGCTCGACCCCCGCCGCTTCGCCGTCTTCGGCCCGTCGCCGCGTCCCCTCGCCGGGATCCTCCTCCTCGCGAGCATCGTGAGCGTCCCCGTCCTCGCCCTCATCGCCGTCGGGGTCTGCGTCGTGCGGATGTGGACCGCCCAGGGCGCCCCCGTCGGGGTGTCGGTCGTGGCGGTGGTCCTCGGCATCCTCACGTGCCTCCTCCTCGCCAAGATCGCCCTCGCCGTGGCCGGACTCGTGCTCCGCGAGCGTCGTTCGCGCGAACTCACCGGCGTCTTCCTGATCGGGATGCTGGTCATCGTGGTCCCCGCGGGGGTCTTCTTCGGGTCCCTGGAGTGGGACGGCGACGTGCCGACCGCGCTGCAGGAGGCCGTCGACGTCCTGGCGCTCACACCGCTCGGCGCCGCCGCAGCGCTGCCCGCGCGCGCCCTGACCGGTGACCTCGCCGGGCCGCTCGCGGTGGCGGTGATCACGGTGCTGGTGCTGGGCGTCGTCTGGGTGTGGCTCGTCGAGCGTCTTCTCACCACGACCGAACGGCCGACGTCGGGCCGGGAGCGGGGCGGACTCGGCTGGTTCGCCGTCACTCCCGGCACCCCGTCCGGGGGCATCGCCGCCCGCTCGCTCATCTACTGGCTGCGCGACCCGCGCTATCTCGTCAACCTCGTGATCGTCCCGATCGCCGCGGTGGTCACCGTGATCCCGCTCATCCTGGTGGGTGTTCCCGTGGAGATCGCCGCCCTGGTGCCGGTACCGCTCATGGCGCTCTTCTTCGGATGGCTCGCACACAACGACCTCGCCTACGACTCCACCGCCCTGTGGATGCATCTCGCCGCCGCCGTCCGGGGGCACGCCGACCGCGCCGGCCGGCTCGCGCCGCTCGTTCTCGTCGCCGTGCCGGTGCTCGCCGTCGCGATGCCGATCGCGCTCCTGCTGCACGGCCGGTGGGCGATTCTCCCGGCGATGGTCGGGGTCTGCGCAAGCCTCTTCCTCTGCGGGCTCGGACTGTCGTCGCTGTCCTCGGCGCTCGCGCCGTACCCGGTGTCGCGCCCGGGCGACAGCCCCTTCCAGCAGCCGCAGCGGACGGGCGGCGGACTCGCCCAGGGCATCGTGCTCATCGGCGCCGTCGTCCTCACCCTTCCCACCCTCTGGTGGGCGTGGCTGACGCTCACCGACAACGTCGACTACGCGTGGACGACCCTGTGGGGCGGCGGCGCGATCGGGCTCGCGGTGCTGCTCATCGGGATCTTCGGAGGGGGCTTCGCATTCGATCGGCGCGGCAGCCGGCTGATGGAGTTCGCGGAGTCGACCTGACCCGCCCCACCCGTTCGACCCGCCGCTAGACTCGTGGACCATGAGCACCCCCCTCAACGGACCAGGCCCGCTGGACAGCCCCGATCAGGGCGGGTTGGCGACGTTGGATCGCGAGCTCGAGGAGCTGCTCCGTGAAGAGCACATCGAGCCCGGTGACCACGAGCGCTTCTCGCACTACGTGAAGAAGGACAAGATCCTCGAGTCGGCCATCACCGGCAAGCCGGTGCGCGCGCTGTGCGGCAAGAAGTGGACTCCCGGGCGCGATCCGGAGAAGTTCCCGATCTGCCCCACGTGCAAGGAGATCTACGAGTCGATGCTCGGCTGAGCGTCACTCCGCCTCGACGTAGATCGTCGGCAGGGCCGGATCCGACCGGCTGAGCGCCAGGGCGCGTACGGGAAGCTCCTCGCGCACGCGCAAGTGGTGTGCGCGCGCAGCCGCGACTCCGGCGGGGCCCTCGTGGGCGGCATCCGGTTCGCCGGCTTCGACGAGCGTGACCTGCAGGGGACGCGCATCCGGGTGATCGGCGGCGGTCGCCACCTCCTCGAAACCGTCGGAGACGGCGATGAGCTCGCTCGTGGCCTTGCCGCGATCGAGTGTGCGGAACGCTGCCTTCCGTCCGCCCGTCGACGCCTTCTCCGCCGACGCCTTGGCGACCGACACCCACCCGCCCGCGGCGTCCTGGCGGGCCACGAGCTTGTAGACCATGCCGGCGGTCGGGGCGCCCGACCCGGTGACGACCGACGTGCCGACGCCGTACGCGTCGACGGGGGATGCCGCCAGCGCCGCGATCGCGAACTCGTCGAGGTCGCTCGTCACGGTGATCTTGGTGCCGGTGGCGCCGAGCTCGTCGAGCTGCGCGCGCACCTGTGCGGCGACCGTGGGGAGGTCGCCCGAGTCGATGCGGACGCCGCCGAGGCCCGTGCCGGCGACCTCGACGGCGAGAGCGACGCCCCGGGTGATGTCGTACGTGTCGACGAGCAGGGTCGTGTCGACGCCGAGTGCGGCGATCTGACTGCGGAAAGCCTCCTCCTCGGTGTCGTGGAGGAGGGTCCAGGCGTGCGCGGCGGTGCCCATCGTGGGGATTCCCCACGTGCGCCCGGCCTCGAGGTTGCTCGTCGCGCCGAACCCGGCGATGTACGCGGCGCGCGCGGCGGCCACCGCGGAGCGCTCACCCGCCCGCCGAGATCCCATCTCGGCGAGCGGCCGGTCGCCGGCGGCGACGCTCATGCGCGCCGCCGCATTGGCCACCGCGGAGTCGTGATTGAGGATGCTGAGGGCGAGGGTCTCGAGGATCACCGCTTCGGCGAACGTGCCCTCCACCGTGAGGATCGGAGACCCCGGGAAGTACAGCTCACCCTCCCGGTACCCGCTGATCGTCCCCGAGAACCGGTATCCCTCGAGGAAGGCGAGGGTCTCGGCGCTCACGACCCGCTCGTCGCGCAGGTAGCGCAGTTCGTCGTCGCCGAAGCGGAAGTCGCGGAGCTCGCGGAGCAGCCGCCCCGTCCCCGCGACCACGCCGAAGCGGCGCGCTCCCGGCAGCCGGCGACCGAACAGTTCGAACACGCAGGGGCGCGCGGCCGTGCCGTCCCGGAGGGCGGCATCGAGCATGGTCAGCTCGTAGCGATCGGTGAGCAGAGCGGTCGAGTCCGTCATGCGGTCACTCTATCGACGTGCCGTGCCGGGGCCTGCGACTAGGCTGGGGAATCGTGAATGACGCGCCGATCGGGATCTTCGACTCGGGCGTCGGTGGGCTCACGGTGGCCCGCGCCGTCTCGCAGCTGCTGCCGCGCGAATCGATCCTCTACATCGGCGACACCGCCCACTCGCCCTACGGGCCGAAGCCGATCGCAGATGTCCGACGCTACGGCCTCGAGGTACTCGACACCCTGGTCGCCGAGGGTGTGAAGATGCTCGTCATCGCCTGCAACACCGCGTCCGCCGCCCTTCTCCGCGACGCCCGGGAGCGCTACGACGTGCCCGTCGTGGAGGTGATCGGCCCGGCAGTGCGCACGGCGATCGCGACGACCCGCACGCGTCGCGTCGGCGTCATCGGCACCGACGGGACGATCGGATCGGGCGTCTACCAGGACATGCTGGGCGTGCATCCGGAGCTCACCGTCTCGGCTGTCGCGTGCCCGCGTTTCGTCGATTTCGTCGAAGCGGGCGTGACGGGCTCGGCGGAGGTGCTCGCGGTCGCCGAGGAGTACCTGGCGCCCCTCCGGCACGCGGGCGTCGACACGCTCGTGCTGGGGTGCACCCACTATCCGTTCCTCGAGGGCGCCATCAGCTACGTCATGGGCGAGGGGGTCTCGCTCGTCTCGAGCGACACCGAGACCGCGAAAGACGTCTACCGTCAGCTGGTCTCGCGTGACCTCCTCGCGGGTCCGGACGCGCTCCCGACCCATGTCTACGAAGCCACCGGCGCCTCCGCCGACGACTTCCTCCGTCTCGCCGACCGGCTCATGGGTCGTGGCGTCTCCTCCGTGCGTCTGGTGCAGACCGGCGCGATCGACCTCCCGAAGGGAATCTCATGACCACCTCTCCCGCACCCCGTGCCGACGGCCGCGCCGTCGATCAGCTGCGCCCCGTCGTCATCGAACGCGGCTGGAGCGCGCACGCCGAGGGATCGGCCCTCATCTCGTTCGGCGGCACGAAGGTCCTGTGCACGGCATCGTTCACCGGCGGCGTGCCCCGGTGGCTGACCGGGAAAGGCAAGGGCTGGGTCACGGCCGAGTACGCCATGCTCCCGAGGGCCACCAACTCGCGCAACGACCGCGAGTCGATCAAGGGTCGGGTCGGCGGACGCACCCACGAGATCTCCCGGCTCATCGGGCGCGCCCTCCGCGCGGTGGTCGACACGAAGGCTCTCGGCGAGAACACCATCGTCATCGACTGCGACGTGCTCCAGGCCGACGGCGGCACCCGCACCGCCGCGATCACCGGCGCCTACGTCGCGCTCGCCGACGCGATCGAGTGGGGGCGCGCGAAAGGACTCGTCGCCAAGAAGGCGACCGTCCTCACCGACTCGGTGGCCGCCATTTCGGTCGGGATCATCGACGGCGAGCCCATGCTCGACCTCGCCTACGTCGAGGACGTCCGTGCCGAGACCGACATGAACATCGTCGTGACCGGCCGCGGGCTCTTCGTCGAGGTGCAGGGCACGGCCGAGGGCGCCCCCTTCGACAAGCGCGAGCTCGATGCGCTCCTCGAGCTCGGCGTCGCAGGATGCGCCGACCTCCGCGAGCACCAGGCGGCAGCGCTGCAGGCCTGACGATGAGTCGCATCGTCCTCGCCACCCACAACCCGCACAAAGTGGAGGAGTTCGCGGCGATCGTCGCCGCCACGCGTCCCGACCTCGACGTCGTCGGCTACGAGGGCCCCGAACCGGTCGAAGACGGCACGACGTTCGCGGCGAACGCGCTGATCAAGGCGCGCGCCGCCGCCGCGCATACGGGGCTGCCCGCCCTCGCCGACGATTCGGGCATCTGCGTGGACGTCCTCGGCGGCGCGCCCGGCGTGTTCTCCGCCTATTGGGCGGGTCACCGGAAGGATGCCGCCGCGAACCTCGCGCTGCTGCTCGATCAGCTCTCCGACATCGCCCCCGCGCACCGCACGGCGCAGTTCGTCTCGACGATCGCGCTGGTGGCGCCCTCCGGCGTCGAACACGTCGTCGACGGCGTCTGGCCGGGGCGGCTCGCGCTCGCGCCCTCGGGGTCGGGCGGATTCGGCTACGACCCGATCTTCCTGCCGGATGGGCACGGCGGACGCAGCGCCGCCGACCTCACGTCCGCCGAGAAGAACGCCGCGTCGCATCGCGCGCGTGCCTTCGTGGCGCTCGCGCCGCTGCTGGCCGCGCTGGAGCGATAACCGTTCCCGACTGGCCCCGGGAGCAGCGTTCGGGCGGCTCGGGGGCATAGCCTCGGAGCATGCACGATCATGCACCCGCCGGCGGTATCCGTGGTGCCAGCAACCAGCGCCTGCTCGCGATCTCGCTCTCCCTCACCGCGAGCGTCATGGTCGTCCAGGTCGTGGGCGCCGTCCTCACCGGCTCGCTCGCGCTGCTGGCCGATGCCGCCCACATGTTCACCGACGCGTCCGCGCTCGTGATCGCCCTCATCGCCGCCCGGGTCGCCGCCCGTCCCGCCGATGACCGGCACACCTACGGCTATCAGCGTGCAGAGGTCTTCGGGGCCCTGGTCAACGCCGCCATCCTCATCGTGCTCATGGTGTGGATCGCCGTCGAAGCCGTCGGACGGCTCGTCGACCCGAGCGAGGTCGAGGTCGCCGCAGGACTCATGCTCGTCGTCGCCGCCGTAGGGCTCGTCGCCAACGCCGTCTCGATGTACCTCCTCAGCGCGGCCCAGCGGCGCAGCATCAACGTCCGCGGGGCGTACATCGAGGTGCTGGGCGATCTCATCGGGTCCGCGGTCGTGATCGTCGCGGCGATCGTCATCGCGCTGACCGGATGGATGCCGGTCGATGCACTCGCCTCGCTCGTGATCGCGGCGATGATCCTGCCGCGCGCGATCGGCCTGCTGCGCGAAGTCTTCTCCGTGCTGGGGGAGCGGGCTCCGAAGGGGACCGAGGTCGGCGTCATCCGTGATCACATCCTCGGAGAGCCCGGCGTGGTCGACGTGCACGACGTGCACGTGTGGCAGCTGACGCGGGGAGCCCCCGTCTTCACCGCGCACGTGGTGGTCGACGACTCGGTGCTCCGCGGGGGATCGGCGCCGTTGCTCTCACGCCTCCAGACCTGCCTGTCGTCGCACTTCGACGTCGAGCATTCGACCTTCCAGTTCGAACCCGCCGGTCACCGCGAACCGGATCGGCACATCTGATGGATGCGTCGACCCTCGCCGAACTCCGGGAGCTGCGTGCCCGGGTCTACGGACCCGAC